>SLDN01000136.1 GCA_007125275.1 Bacteroidales bacterium
GGGCGGGGCAGCGTGTGGCCATTTGTGAACAGCTCGAAGATCCGAAGCAGACAAAAACGATTGTCAAGCGCGGTGTTACGGAGCTGGTAACGCCCGGTATCTCCTTCAGCGACAAAGTACTTGACCATAAGGAAAACAACTTTCTGGGTGCCCTGCATTTTTCTGCAAACATTACAGGGCTTGCGCTGCTGGATGTGTCAACCGGCGAATTTTTGTGCGATCAGGGCAACAGAGAATACATCGACAAGCTGCTACAAAGCTTCCGCCCCAGCGAAGTGGTGGTGCAAAAGAAACACCTTAAGCTGATGCGGGAAACATTTCCCGGAAAATACCATATCAGCACCCTCGACGACTGGGTATATACCCGCGATTTTGCAGATGATTTGCTGCTTAAACAATTTGAAACCATCTCCTATAAGGGATTTGGCATCGAAGAACTGACTGAGGGCATCGTTGCCGCAGGTGCTGTGATGCAGTATTTGCAGGAAACACGCCACGATCAGCTTGCCCATATAAACCGCATTTCGCGTATTGATGAAAGCCAGTTTGTATGGCTGGACAAATTTACGATCCGCAACCTGGAGATTCTCGATTCAGCCAATGAAGATGCTACCACCTTAAAGGATGTCCTGGATCATACCATCTCGCCCATGGGCAGCAGGCTGCTGAAAAGGTGGATCATATTGCCTCTCAGGGATAAGGCCCTGATAACAGAGCGACACGATGTAGTTGAGTTTTTCCTGGAGAATACTGATACCGCTGAAGCCATTGCCGGCTATTTGAGGCAGGTAGGAGATCTTGAACGCCTGATCTCCAAAGTGGCGGTCGGCAAAGTCAACCCGCGCGAGCTGGTGCAGATACAGAAAGCCCTGGCAGCTCTTGTGCCACTCAGGGAATTATGCATGGAAAGCGAGTCGGTGTCATTGAAAAAAGCCGCCGACCAGATGAATCCCTGCACCTACATTCGTGAACGCATTGCCAGGGAGATCAAAGAAGAGCCTTCAGCCCTCATAACAAAAGGAAACGTAATAGCTGAAGGCGTTTCTGAGGATCTGGATGAGCTGCGAAACATTGCTTTTTCAGGGAAAGACTACCTCGCCAGGCTCCGTCAAAGAGAGATCGAAAGAACCGGCATCCCTTCCATAAAAATATCATACAATCAGGTTTTTGGATACTATCTGGAGGTCACCAACACCCACAAGGATAAGGTGCCTGATGACTGGCAGCGCAAACAAACGCTGACCAACGCAGAGCGATACATCACGCCGGAGCTGAAGGAATATGAGGAGAAGATCCTAAGTGCTGAGGAGAAAATTCTTCAGCTTGAGGATCGCTTGTTTCGCGAGCTTGTAATAGCAGTGGCAGAGTATGTGGAACCCATCCAGGTCAATGCCAATGTCATTGGCCGCATCGACTGCCTGTTGTGTTTTGCTGTCATCGCGCGCCAGTATCGCTATGTGCGTCCCGAAATCAACGATACTTTTGTGCTGGACATCAAGGGAGGCAGGCATCCTGTTATTGAGCATCAGCTGCCACCCGGCGAGGAGTATGTGGCCAATGATGTGTGGCTGGATAATGAGACCCAGCAGATCATCATCATTACAGGGCCGAATATGTCAGGGAAATCTGCTTTGTTGAGGCAGTGCGGCCTCATCGTACTTCTGGCCCAGATGGGATGCTTTGTGCCGGCCGACAGTGCGTCCATCGGTGTGGTTGACAAGATCTTTACGCGTGTGGGAGCTTCTGATAACATCTCTTCAGGAGAGTCAACCTTTATGGTTGAAATGAATGAAACTGCCAGCATTTTGAATAATATCTCAGATCGTAGCCTCATATTGCTTGATGAGATCGGGCGTGGCACCAGTACCTACGATGGCATCAGCATTGCCTGGGCGATTGCTGAGTTTTTACACGAGCATCCGTTGTTCCGTGCCAAAACCCTTTTTGCCACTCACTACCACGAGCTGAATGAGATGGCGGAGTCTTTCAACAGGATCAAAAACTATAATGTGTCGGTGAAAGAGATTCGCAATAATGTGATTTTTCTGCGCAAGCTGGTGCCCGGTGGCAGCGAACATTCTTTTGGGATTCACGTAGCCCGGATGGCCGGAATGCCATCATCAGTCATAGAACGAGCCAAAAGCTTGCTGGTACATCTGGAAAAAACGCACAGCCACGATGAGCTGATGGGAAAGGGCAAGAATGTGACCGGGAGAAAAAAGCAGGATGATTTTCAGCTAAGCTTCTTCCAGCTTGATGATCCGCTGCTGGAGCAAATCAAAGAAGACATTCTTAATACAGACATCAACACATTGACCCCTGTAGAAGCCCTGATGAAGCTTAATGAGATAAAAAGGCTGCTGGGCAAATAAGATTAGTTCCGGTAGCCCAGACGCTGCAGCACGTCATCGCTAAGGTCGTAGCGCACATCGGTGAATATCATGGCGGTGCCGCCTGCCTTATCAAAGATGACCGCATAGTTGCCCCTGTCGGCAATTTGCTCTACGGCTTCGAATATTCTGTCCTGGATGGGTTGAATGAGCTCTTGTCTTTTGGCAAAAAGCTCTCCTTCGCGGCCAAAGCGGCGCATCTGCAAATCTTTTGCTTCCCTTTCTTTTCCGATGATCTCATCTTCGCGCTGCCGCTTCATTTCTTCCGGCAACAAAGGTGCCTCAGCCTGGTACTGCCTGTAAAGGTTATCGATTTCAGAAAATTTGTTCTCTATCTCCGTTTGCCATTCTATTGATAACTGTTCAATCTCCCTTTCCGCAGCCTGGTATTCAGGGATGTTATCCAGGATGTATTCCGTGTCAACGTAGGCAAATCTTTGGCCAAAAGCAGTAAATGATAGTGCTGTTGCCAGTAAAACCAATGCAAATTGTTTTTTCATATGATTGTGTTTTGTTTACGCATAAAATACTTTTCAAAATTCATGCCAAACGCGAAAGGCTAAGTATTTCCGGGTAATTGCCTAGTCAATCGTTTGTCCGATTGAGAAGTGGAACTGTCCACCACCTGAGCCCGGTCTTCCGGGAATCTCGTCAAAGCCGTAACCGTAATCGATGCCCATCAGGCCAAACATGGGTAAAAATATCCTCACACCGACTCCTGCCGACCGCTTAAAGTCAAAGGGGTTAAAGGACCTTAGGTCGCTCCAGGCGTTACCTCCTTCAGCAAATGCCAGGGCATAAATTGTGGCCATGGGGTTCAGGGATACCGGATAACGGAGCTCCATCGTGTATTTGCCGTAAGAGTTTGCACCGATGAAATCACCGCGCGCATCAGTGGGTGTAAGGGAGTAGTTAGTATAACCACGTAAGGCGATGATCTCGCGGCCATCGATTTCCCAGCCCGACAAGCCGTCACCGCCAAGGTAAAACCTTTCAAAGGGCGGATATCCTATGTCTGAATTAAAGAACCCAAGGAATCCAAACCGGATCCTCGCGGTGATGATCAGGTCGCCGACGATGGGTGCGTACCAGTTGCCTCTGAATTTCCATTTGTGATATTCGAGCCACTTATATTTATCCTGAGGCTCAGCACCCTCAAAGTTTTCGCCTGTAATAAGCGAGTAGGGAGGCGTGATTTGCAGTGAAGTTGATACCTCAGACCCGGTTCGTGGGAAAAGGGTTGCATCAATAGAGCTTCGTCCCAGTACAATGTTATAGCTGAGGTTGTTCGACTGTCCATTGTCAAAGATGAAACGAATTGGGCTTTTGAAAATGTCGTAATGCTGGTAGTTGATAAACTGTTGTAAAAAGAAATAGTCATCGGGCCATGTCAGTCTTTTGGCCAATCCAACAGATGAACCGATAATTGAGTAATAACCGTAATCACCTTCGGCATCACGGATATTTGATCTGTGTCGGGTTTGGTAAAACGACACACTGAGTGAATTGGGTTTTCTGCCTCCCAGCCAGGGTTCCACAAAAGAGGCACTGTAAGACATATAACCAACGCCATAAGTTTGGGCACGCAATGAAAGCCTTTGACCATCGCCGGTGGGCAGGGGCCTCCATGCTTCTCTGTTAAAGAGGTTTCGTGTTGAGAAATTATTGAAGGAGATACCGATGGTGCCGATGATTCGGTTGGCACCCCATCCGCCTGACAGCTCGATCTGGTCAGAGGAGGTTTCCTCCACGATATATTCGAGGTCGACGGTGTTGTCGGCCGGGTTGGGCAGGGGGTTCACGTTTATTTTCTCCTGGTCAAAGAAGCCCAGCTGGATGATCTCACGCTGGCTTCGGATGATGGCTGATCTGCTGAACAGTTGTCCGGGCCTTGTGCGGATCTCGCGCATGATCACGTGGTCGTTGGTGCGTGTGTTTCCTCTGATCGTAACCCTGTTGATGCGAGCCTGTTCTCCTTCATAAATCCTGATTTCCATATCAATGGAATCGTTTTCTACTGCTGTTTCTACCGGATCCAGATTGAAAAACAAGTAACCAATGTCCATGTAAAGCGAGCTTACATCGCCCTCTTCCATATTCATGAAAAGGTTTTTTTCCAGCTTGTTGTGGTTGTAGACATCACCTGGACGGATGTTAAGCACCTCATTGAGGGTTTCTGCAGGATAAACCGTATTGCCTACCCAGTCTATGTTCCTGAAATAATAAGTTGGCCCTTCATAAATATGTATGTCGATCTCTATCCTGTCATCATCAACAAAATAAATAGAGTCCCTAAGGATGGTTGCATCTCTTTTGCCCAACTCGTTATAGCGGTCAAGCAGCATAACTTTGTCTTCCTCAAAATCATTTTCCACGAGCTTTGAAGAAGAGAAAATGAATCGCAGGCTTCGCTCTCTGGTGTTTTTGAGGATTCGTTTGACCTGCCGGTCTGACAGCACCTCATTGCCATAGATGTTGACATTTCGGATCCGCGTTCTGTTGCCCCTTTCGATGTCAAATTCAAGAATCATGCTGTTGACTCTTGTGGTGTCTTCCATTTGCCTGATTTCGACCCGTGGTCTGAGGAAGCCTTTTTCAATGTAGTAATCTTTGATGGCGCTTTCAGCTCTGAACAGCAGGCTTTCTGTAACCACGTCGCCCCTGGTCAGATTTAGCTTTTCCTGCAGGTTGTCGGCATCGGAGCGTCGGGCGCCGATGAATTCATAACGTGTAAGCCTTGGCCTTTCTTTGAGCTCGATGTCAAGGAAAATGATGTTGTCCTGGATGGATGTAACCCCAATGCTTACGTCCCTGAAAAGGTCTTGCCGCCAAAGACTATTGATGGCATTTGAGATGTCTTCTCCGGGCACGGTAATGGTTTGACCGACGTTAAGACGGGTAACCATAATAACTACATTGTCTTCGATATATTCGGTTCCGGAAACTGAAATACCACCAATCTCGTATTCCCGGGGGTTGTTATAGTCGATAACGATTTGCTCGCCTGTGAGTACTTGCTGCGCAAGTGTGCTGACAGGGAAAAAGGATGATATTAGCAGAAAAAAGATAAGATTCTTATACATTATTATTAGTTTGTTTCATCAGGTTTTGGTATTACCCGGGGTGTTTCTATCTTGCCGAAGCGGCGTTCCCGGCGTTGATAGTCAATGATGGCCTGGTACAGATGTTTTCTTCTGAAGTCGGGCCAAAATACAGGTGTGAAGTACAATTCGGTATATGCCATTTGCCACAGCATAAAGTTGCTGAGGCGCAATTCTCCGCTGGTACGTATCAGCAGGTCAGGGTCGGGGATGTCTGCCGTTTCCATTGCGGCATGGACCATCTCGTCATCGATTTGGTCAGGGCTGATGATGCGGTTGGCCACTTTTTCGGCAATTTTCCGGGTGGCATTTACGATCTCCCACCTGGCGCTGTAGCTGAGGGCTACGGTTACGATCAGCTTGCTGTTTCCGGCTGTGAGCTCGATGGCTTCAGCCAGTTTTTCACGGCAGCGGGCAGGCAGCGACTCCAGGTCTCCGATGGCTTGCAACCTTACACCGTTTTCGTTGAGCTCGGGTGTTTCGTTGGTGATTGCCTGTACCAGCAAGTCCATCAAGGTTTCCACTTCAATAAGCGGGCGGCACCAGTTTTCGGTAGAGAAAGCAAAGAAGGTCAGGTAGGGAACCCCGATCTCAGCTGCAGCCTTCACGGTGTCACGCACAGACTCAACACCACTTTCATGGCCAAAAATGCGCTCTTTGCCGCGCTGCTTAGCCCAACGGCCATTGCCGTCCATAATGAGGGCAATGTGCTGAGGAAGATTATCAAGGTCGACGTGCTGCTTTAAATCCATTCTGTTTCAATAAATTATACCTGGGCAAAAAGTGGCACAAATTTCCGAATTTGTAACGACAAAACAAAGAAAATCAAAAAGGTTTATAAAAATTTTAATCTTAAAGGTTATGATTCGGGCACGGCGGACGGCTTCTGTCAAGGAATTTATAGGTACATGTTAAACCCAAAACCGAATACCAGTCGTTATTTTTTGGATTTCCTTTTAAGCTCACCATATCAAGGTAGTCAGTACCATACCGATTCAATAATGGAGCCC
>SLDN01000224.1 GCA_007125275.1 Bacteroidales bacterium
AAAAACCATTATGCCGGCAACCAGAAACCAGAAACCAGAAACCAGCAATTATAAACACATGGAAATAGCACTTATCGGATACGGCAAAATGGGCAGGGAGATTGAAAAGGCGGCCATTGCCCGCGGTCATCAGGTTATTGTAACCATTGATGATGAGAGCCAGTGGCAGCAATCGGCTGACAAGCTTGCCACATGTGACGTGGCCATTGAGTTCACAACTCCTGAGGCAGCGCCGGAGAACATCAGAAAATGTTTTGAAGCCGGCATCCCCGTGGTTTGCGGTACCACAGGCTGGCTTAATGAGTTGGCGAATATCACACGCCTTTGTCACCAACAAGAAGGAAGCCTTTTCTGGGCTTCAAACTTCAGCATTGGCGTCAACTTCTTTTTCAAGCTAAACAGACAACTGGCTGATATGCTGGCCGGGATGAACGGCTACCGGCCCCGCATCATGGAAACGCATCATACAGAAAAGATGGATGCACCCAGCGGCACCGCCATCACACTTGCCAACGACATCATTGTCGCACGGCCTGGATTGTCTAAATGGGGCGATGCATCCACAGACTTGCCGAAAAACACATTGCCCATTAAATCATACCGTATTGAAAACATTACCGGCACACATGCCGTTACTTATGAGTCGGTAATTGACAGCATCGAAATAAAACACACTGCTCACAACCGCAGTGGCTTTGCCGAAGGGGCACTGATTGCCGCTGAATGGCTACAAAACAAAAAAGGAGTTTTCAGCATGCAGGACCTTCTGAATATCTGATATAAACAAAAAAACCATAAACATGATTCTTTATATTATATTACCAATTCTGTTTTTACTGGCCAGCATTGCCGGGCTGTGGAAAATATTTGAAAAAGCAGGCTACCCGGGCTGGACAGCAATTGTGCCATTCTATAACTTATATATTTGGCTTAAGGTGATTGATAAGCCCGTATGGTGGTATATTTTTATTCTTACACCTTTCATCAATGTGTTTACGCTGTTGCTGATGGTGGTAGAAACACTCAAATGCTTTCGCAAAGACGGTCTGGGTGAGCAAGCTCTTGGTGAGCTGGTACCCTTTGTTTTCCTGCCATATCTTGGGTTTGCAAAAAATGAGACCTACACCCACCCGGCACAGCTTCCAAAAATAAAGAAATCAGCTGCCCGCGAATGGGCCGATGCGATATTCTTTGCCGTGATTGCAGCCACGCTGATCAGGACCTTCCTGCTGGAAGCATACACCATACCCACTTCCTCTATGGAGAAGTCGTTGCTCGTTGGCGACTATCTTTTTGTAAGCAAAATCGCTTATGGCCCGAAAATACCTCAAACCCCCCTCGCTTTTCCTTTCGCGCACCACACACTGCCACTGACGGATTACACGAAATCTTATCTCGAATGGATCAGGTTGCCGCATTACCGCTATCCGGGCATACGCAGCGTGCGGAACAACGACCTGGTGGTATTTAATTATCCCGAAGGGGACACCGTGGCTCTGCAACTGCAAAACCAAAGCTATTATACGCTCGTCAGGGAGTATGGACGAGACGCTATCTGGCACAATTACGACATCACGGCAAGGCCGGTAGATAAGAGGGAAAACTATATCAAACGCTGTGTCGGTATTCCGGGAGACACCTTCCTTATGCGCGATGGCAGCATCTTTATCAATGATGAACCCCTGCCAGATGCGCCAGGTGTGCAACACAATTACCGGGTCACAACTGAAGGTGCGCCAATCTCGCAACGCCTGCTGAGCCGCCTGAACATCACCGACTGGGGGCAGGCAGGGCCCGGACGCTATATGCTGGCCATGACTGCCGAAGCAGCCAACGAACTGGAGAATATTTCCACTATTACGTCTGTCGAAAAAACCCTCCGCCCCCTCGACCAGGGCGAGAGACACATTTTTCCGCACCACACCGATTATCCATGGAATGAAGACAACTTCGGGCCTCTTTACATACCCGCCAAAGGCGCTACGATTGACATCAACATGGAAAACATCCAGCTCTATGAAAGGGTTATCTCCGTTTATGAAGGCAATGATTTAGTAATCGAAAACGATCGCATTTTTATTAATGGTCAGGAAGCGACATCCTATACTTTCGAGATGGATTACTACTGGATGATTGGCGATAATCGCCACAATTCCGCTGACTCACGGTTCTGGGGCTTTGTGCCTGAGGATCATATCGTAGGGCGGGCGATGTTTGTATGGCTTTCTCTGGACAAGCAAAGAAGCTTTCCCGTGAATATCCGGTTTAATAAAAGCATGCGGATTATACGGTAAGCAGTTAAAATCCCGCAATTACGAAGGCTAAGCGGCTAATGCATGCGCATCCTGCCACCTCCCCTGCCTATGCCATCCATCGCATTCAGGTGCCTGTTGAGCGAATAGGTAAAGTTCAACAAAAAGTACCTGCCCAGCGAGTTTGTGACCTGTTGCTCCAGGAAGTTTGCATCAGCCCGCTGGGTAACACCAAGCTCCCTGTCTAAAAGGTTATAGGCTGAAAAGCTCAGCTCACCGCTGTTATTCCTCAGGAAGCGACGCGAAAACGACACCTCCAGCAATGGGATCGTCTGGTCGAAGTCGCTGGTGCGCCCCTGGTATATCATATAGCGTAAACCTGCATCCAATCGGTAATGCTGCAAAAATCGCCAGGAAGTCTCAGCCACATAAGTCTGATTGAGAAATGCCTGCTCAAGTGTGCTAAATTCGTAAGCCGTGATCTGCCAGTTCATGGTGGCTGATAAATTGGCTTCAAAGCTGTCGCCCGGCCGAAAGTTATATCTCGCATTACCCGTTAACATATTGTTGGTAATGCGTTGTTCGGCTTCATTGAGGATATTCGTGCTTTGCATGCGCGTTACACGGCTGCCCAGCATCACACGGCTGTTGAGCTGCGACAGGCTGTAATTCAAATTAACATTCCCCATCAGGTTGAGGTTATTCTGTGTGTTCACCGGTGTGATCGTGCGCACCAGATTGTCATCAACATACACGGCATTGGCAATAGCATCCCGCACGTAATCGGCGGTGGCAAACACGAAAAACCCAAAAGAGCTTACCGGGTTGAATGAGTTAAAGCGCATGGTAAGCCTGTTGCGATAGGCAGGGTCAAGGTCAGGATTCCCAACATAAAGGTTCAGCGGGTCACGATTATCGATAACCGGCTGCAACTGTTGCACGGAGGGCTCCTGAACGCTGGTCTCGAAGTTAACGGTTAGGCGCCTGAAGCTGCTAAACTGGTAATTGAAGCGTGCCAGTGGCAGCAAATGAATATAGTTTTCGCCAATATTAACGAAAGAGGTTTCGCCATCGTCAGGCCTTTCAATCTCCCCATCCAGGGAAGATGCCTGCAAATAAGCACCCAATGTGAGGTTGTACATATCACGGTTAATCATGATATTGAAACCACCGCGATGATAGATGTATTGGTTGTTATAGATGTTGGTAAGAAGCAGGTTTGTTACTTCTTGACCTTCAATGATGTCAAACACTTGCTGCTCAGCATCATTGTTGTTCATTGTGAGGCGGTAGCTGAGTTCCAGGAAGCGCCTGTTGCCCAGCGGCTCCGTGTAACTGAGGTTGGTTCTGAAGGTGCGGTTGATGTTGTCAAGGTAATTGTTCTGAAGAATTGAATCCACCTCGGTGATTTCCCTGTAAAAGCTGTTAACAGCTTCCAGCCTTCCGGTGCGATCATTCTGTCCGGCATTGAAGTCAAAGCCGGCCGAGATGGTTCGTCCGGGTTTTGACAGTCGCTGTCGCCAAAGCAGGCTCGACAGCATATTCAAATTCCGGCCTTCAGAGTTGCTCAGCTGCTCCCCCGAGTTTTGCAAACCCTCTGCACTGTAATTGCTGCTGGTGCTATTAAATTGCGATTCCGTGTTGTTGAGGGTACCGGCAAAGGTAAGCAGCAGGCTGCTCTTATCGCTGAACTTATGATCCAGGCGCAAATTCAATCGGTGGTTGTGGTTCTCGCTGTCTTGCGAGCTATCCTGAAAATAGTCGTAATTGCCTTGCGGCAGAAAGTTTTCTCTTTCGATGTTTTGGCTCAGATCGTGATTTAGCTGGTTATAGAAATAGCTGACATTGAGATCGGTTTGGTCGCGGAAGTTTCGGTTCATATTGGCACCTCCGGCCCACGAGGTCATGATCCCGTTTGTGCCCGGCCGGCCATCAAAGTTCACGGGGATGCTCGTTGATCCGCCTCCGCCCGTCTGCCGCATGCCACCACCGCCACCTCCCATAAGGGTTTGCGGGCCTCCGCTGAAGTTGACATAATCTGCCATCGAAAAGCCCTGACGGTTGATGTTGTTGCCCATTCCGAGTATGGAATATTGGTTGCCTCCATCAAAACGATTGATATTGGTGTGGCCCTGAAACTTATTATCGGGGCCATATCCAAGTGTCGTGTTGCCAAACATCCCTTGCCGGTGCTCCTCCTTAAGCTCCAGATTCATCGTGCGCTCACGCTCGCCGTCGTCAATGCCAGTAAAACGGGCTTGCTCACTTCTTTCATCAAACACGTGTACCTTTGATACGGCGTCAGCGGGCAGGTTTTGGGTGGCCATCTGTGGATCACGGCCGAAGAATTCGCGGCCGTCAACCAGCACCCTCCTCACCTGCTCACCCTGGGCACGAATCGTCCCATCAGGGTCAACCTCCACACCGGGCAAGCGCTTCAGAAGGTCTTCCACCATCTCGTGTGGCTGGACCCCAAAAGCAAGGGCATCATACTCTATCGTATCGCCGCGTATGGTCATTGAAACACGCTCACCCTCTATGGTGACCTCGCCAAGTATCGTGCGCCTTTCCGGCAGCCTGATCACGCCCATTTCCAGGATATCACCATCCGGCGGTGCAACAGGCAGCTTCATCACC
Source organism: Bacteroidales bacterium (assembly GCA_007125275.1). The sequence goes on from SLDN01000224.1 coordinate 4,890, forward strand.
TCATAGCCAACATAGGAAACCCGAAGCAAATAATCGTTACGGACAATGTTTTTGATCTCAAAAAAGCCACCTGTATCACTCATACCAAAATTTACCATGGTGGAGTCGGATGGATTGAGCAATAGCACTGTAGAGCTTGGTAATCCCTCACCATCAGGGTTGACCAACCTGCCCTTTAGTGTGAAATTCTGGGAGTATGCCGGGTGCATCATCAATACCGCAGCAACAATTAAGAAAAACCTGCTTCTCATTTTTATATTTTATGTGTGTTTATATTTCGTTACACAGCCCACATTTATTGGCTACTTTAGCTCTCACCCCGGCCCCTTCGAGCTTCTATTCAATTGGCAATCGACAATCGACAATCGGCAATCATCCCCTGTGTGTGATAAAACCCCACCACGGGCATTTCATGTTTTTAAAAACGATTCTGCCTGCCTTGCCGGTTCATCCTTTCCAGTTGTTCGCGCATCATCTCATTGAATTCATCGCGTGTAAGCTTTTGGCCACGTGTGGGTTGCTGTATCAAAGATTCATCAGGATCATCAAGGATGATTTCGCGGGCTACCCAAACGCGTTCGCCATTATTGATATCTACGGCAAGCACTGTACCCGGCAAATCAACATATCTCTCAGGCCCAAGGAAGGGAGGCAGCTGCATGGTAAACCAGGCGGTGATCTCCTGATTCAGCACCGTATCATTTTTCCACGCCATCATACAATCGTACCCGGCAACCTCAAGAATCTCATCGCCCATGCGCCAGGGACCAAGCTCCAAAGCTTCGCTGATCAAATATGTCGTTCCGATAAAATCCTGCTGAACCACTATCTCCCTGGCTTCCCTGTCCACAAAAGTCTCCGACCTCGGCATCTGCATAGCCATGCGCATGCCTCGCCCCGGACCGTGGCTCTGTATCTCAGCATCTTCATCCACCAATTCCTTGTATATACTCTGATGTGAATTGAAAACAAGCTGATGCCGGCTCTCCCTGAATTGCGGAATCATGGCCTTCATCGCCTCCCGCTCCGGCGGAATGTTGCGATGCAGATCAATAGTAAAATCATATTCAATAACACCTACCCTGATTTGTGAATCAACTGAATTGCTCAAAAGCAATAAAGCCATTGATAGTAAGAGAATTAATCTGTTCATGTCTTCTGATTTTCAATAATTGATTTTTAATAAATAATTAAATACGCAAATCTATCTTTTTTCTGCTTTTTATATGAAGGATTTAACATCAATTATCTTATTTTTGTTGACTGAAATATGCAATGTAACTTACACGGATTCGTTATTTAGATTAAATCCAAGTCACTTGGTTTAATATCCTTTGGAAAATAACAAGATTTATTTTCTAAACAAATTACAGAAGGGATAATATGGCTTATGAAAGACTGTGAACTGTGAACTGTGAACTGTGAACTGTGAACCGCAACCAGAAACCAGAAACCAGAAACCAGCAACCAACACACAAACACATGAAGAACAAATACATCGACCTGATAGAACAAACTTTTGATTTCCCGCAGGAAGAGTTTAAGGTGATAGACAACGAGCTGTATTTCCAT
>SLDN01000080.1 GCA_007125275.1 Bacteroidales bacterium
AATCAACGCTCTTTCTTTCATCACCTCCTCGCGCAACAGCTTGTCTTCTTCACGGTCAAAATATTTTCTGCCATCAACCCATGTTTGTTGAGGTATTGACAGGCTTGAGAGGGGGTGGCCATTCCAGATAACGAAATCGGCATCCTTGCCGGGTTCAAGTGATCCCACCCGGTGGTCAATGCCCATAATCTTAGCGGGGTGCAATGTGATGAAGTTCATTGCATCAATCTCATCTACACCTGTTTTAACCGTCTTGGCGGCTTCCCAGTTCATCCTGGTAGCAAGCTGTGTGTTGTCGGAATGCAATGAGGTGAGCACGCCCACTTCGTTTAGCAGCCTGGCATTGTGCAGGATGCCATCGTGGGCTTCTACTTTAAATGACGACCAATCGGTCCAAACCACAGCTGCGGCGCCATGGTCCCTGAGTTCGTCAGCTATTTTATAGCCCTCCAGGGTATGTTCAAACGAGGCGATGGTAAACCCGTATTCTTCTGCTAAACGCAACATCATCAGCATCTCATCCTGACGATAGGCGTGTACATGTGCGATGCGGTCACCCCTGATCACTTCCAGGATGGCTTCCAGCTGCAGGTCTCTGCGCACCGGCATAGCCTGGCGGTCGATTTCCTGCCGCAGAAGCGTCTGCTCATAGTCCAGTGCGGCCCGGAAGCCATCTTTGATGATCTGCTCAGTGCCCTGTCGACTGTTGGGGTAGCGTGTCGACATCCCTTTAACGTTCTCGCCGAGCGCAAACTTCAATCCGGGTTTAGCGTCTTTGATCAGTAATGCATCCGGCAATTCACCATGGCGCATTTTGATCACGGCACTTTGCCCGCCTATGGGGTTTGCTGAGCCGTGAAACAGGGTAGCGGAGGTGATTCCGCCGGCCAGCAAACGGTAGACCCACACATTGTCGCCATGTATGACGTCGCTGATGCGTGTTTCAGATGTGATGGCGTCGCCGGTTTCATTTACACCACCGGTGATGCTGGTATGCAGGTGCGGATCAATCAGTCCCGGTGTAATATGTCTCCCTTCAGCGTCATAGATCATTGCTCCCATAGGAGCCTCCAGGTCAAAACCGATACCGGTGATAACGCCCCTGGTGATTAGCATGTCAGCATTTTCAATGACTCCCTGGTCACCTTGAGTCCATAGCGTAGCATTCTTTATGAGCAGGTGGCGCGGCTGTTCCGGTATGCCGGCAAAACCATATTCCATGGATGGGAAGCGTTCCGGCAATACGAGCGGTGGCCTGTGCGCAGGCTGATCGTTGTCTTGTTGATCCTTTTCCTGCTCTTCATGTGCCACTTTGCGTGATGCCGTCCAGCTAAAAAAGTTTCCCTGGGCATTTTCTCCGCTCCCGAGCAGCTCATTGCCGCTGAGGTTGGCCGAAAGGCGGTACAGTCCCGGAAAACCAATCGAATCGCCACGGAAATGCATCACCATGCGAAGCTTATCAAAACTTAGATGTTGCAGACGAATGCTCTGTTCGTCGTATATAATGCTACCGCTCAGGCGGTTGTTCCGGCTTTTGATCTCAATGGTTGCGCCATCGAGTTCTTGCTGACTGCTGATGTGCCACTTGCCTTCGGGTTGCTCAGACAAAGGTTCAACGGTGTATTTCGTACCATCTACCCATACCTCGAGGATTTTGCTGTCCTTTTCAAAGATATTGCCATCGGCAATGAAGAAACTTGCTGCTTTGCCTTTTTCAAGGGTGCCGTATCTTTTGTCGACACCAAGCATCCTGGCCGGGGTCGTAGTGAGTGCTGTCAGGGCATCTTGCTCTGTAAGCCCTCGCATTACGGCTGTTCTGAGGTTTTTCAGGAAGTTCTTTTCATTTCCAAAAGATGAAATTGCCATCGTTATTTTAGCCTCTGCCAGCCTCGCAGGGTTTTCGGGTGCAAGGTACCAATGACGAAGGTTTTCGAGTGATACCTGTCTGGACTCTTCCGGTGTGGCTAGCTTTGGTTCGTCCGGAAAGTTAAGCGGAACGATAAGCGGTAAACCGGTCTGCCTGACGGCTTCCAGTCGCCGGTACTCTGAGCCGCTGCCCATGATCCATGCATTCAGGCCAAACTCTTTTGCCAAAGCATGGGCACGAAACAAAAAGTTTTCATCGGTAGTTTCAAAAATAAACGCTTTGTTGATTTGACGGGCCTCGGCAAGGGATTCAAGTGCCCTGTTGATCTCGGGGCGCTCCTGGCGGTGGTTTGCAATAAAGTTTTGATGCGCTGCCGCGTACCATTCAGCGTCAAGCATTGTTTGCCTTATTAGTGCGATTGCGCCCATCGTGGAGGTTGGGTAATCCCGCGACCGGCGGTCTGATCGCCTGAATGAGACTGATTGAGCAACATCCTGCCTGATGATCTGCCGGTTGGCATCGCTTTCTCCCAAACCCACGACAGCACTGTATCCTTTGAGCAAGCCATTGGGAGAGGTGGTTTGAACGGCTATAAATCCACTGGAGCGGAGCAGGGAGGCTGTTTTAGCATCCGGAATGAAAGCTTCGGCACTTCTGAAATGGCTGCGAACCTGTGCATTCCAGTGAATGTGCTCCTCCAGCTCCATGGAGTCAGGCAAACCATAATGCGAAAACATGTCAATGAATCCGGGATAAACAGTTTTGCCAGCCAGGTCAATGACCCAGGCATCGGCAGGGATTTTTGCCCGCCGGCCAATGTCTTCTATAACACCATCACGAATGACCAGTGTGGCATTTGATTGCATCTGACCGGGTGACGTGATGATTTGAGCATTCGTAAATGCAAAGACAGCCGGCGTGTTTTCCCGCAGGCCCGGCAAGCGTGCCGTTTGGGCATTTAAAGTGCTTACTGCGAGTATAGCAGTAATCATGAGTAAACTAACTGTATGGTACATTGGCAGGATATGTAGTTGTTAATTGAATTTGAACTTCGCCATAAATATATGAAAAATTGGTTTGCGCGAATGTATTTCATTAAGATGCAAAAAACGCATCTCATCATTAATGCAAAATATAAATGCAAATAAACAGTGTTAAACTTAAAATATATTGTATATTTGTGAAATAAAATAGTATATATTTGTAATTGTATAATATTTTTCTTTAAGGTTCCGGAGTGCGGGTTTTTGTTTAGTTTAACATATTCAGTGTAAATGAAATAAATCGTAACAGTCATGAAAATATTGAATCCGATCTATGATTATGTGTTCAAATACTTGATGGAAAATGAGGTTTTTGCCCGAAAAATTATTTCAGTCATTCTTGATAAGGATGTTGTTGAGGTCAGTTTGAGCCAGCAGGAAACCTTTCTTAAAACAGAAAGGAGGGCATTGAAAATGTTTCGGCTTGACTTCAAGGCCATCATTAAAGAAAGGGATGGCAGCAGCAAAACAGTTTTGATTGAAGTACAGAAGTCAAAACATCCTGTTGATATATTCCGGTTTAGGAACTATTTGGCAGCCAGCTACAAGTCCGAGATCAATGAATCACCACAAGCAGGTTGGGGAGGAGTGCTTTCTGATCACAATATAGAATACAAGCCAATACAACCAATCATTGCCATATACATACTTGGGTACAATCTGGATGATTTGCCATATCTTGCCGTGAGTGTCAATCGGGATGTGATTGATTCAGTCAGTAAGAAAAAACTTGATGTAAATTGTTTTTTTATTGAGCATCTGACACATGAGGCGCACGTTATCCAGGTTGGTCGTTTGCCGGAACGACCTGAAAGCCTGATTGAAAAACTGTTTATGCTATTTTCTCCGCGTGACTACAAAAACAATGCCTTTCTGATAAACATGCCTGAGGTTCCTGAGGAGTTTGAAGATGTTGCCAGATATTTGCAACGCCCGGTTATGGATCTTGATTTTCATCGTATGTTGCTTGCTGAAATAGAGGTTGACCTCATGTTTGATGAACAGGAAATGAGACATTTGAAAGAACTGGAGAGGGAGCAAATTAAATTGGAGAGGATTGAAAAGCAAAAAGAGAAGGCGATCAAGCAGAAAGAGAACGCAATCAAGCAAAAAGAGAAGGCTATTCGTCAAAAACAAGTTATGGCACTTAAGTTAGCTCGTCAGATGAAAGAGAATGGCTATCGTGATGAAGACATCATTAAAGAAACTGGCCTGACAATGGATGAACTGGACGAACTATGATTTATATATGTTTGTTCATGCACATTAATTAAGATCCATCAAATAAAATCAATGAAACATCTTGACTGCTACTCAGAAATCTTGTATTTTTGCTTCATCTTTTAAAACTTGAAATAATTACAATATGGAAATTACAGGAACAGTAGTAAGCATTTTGCCGGAGCAGAGCGGTGAAGGGCGCAACGGCACATGGCGAAAGCAAGAATTTATCATTGAGACAGAAGGCATGTATCCCCGAAAGGTATGTATTGCCGTATGGGGTGAAAAGATTGACCAGTTTGCGATAAAGGAGGGTGAAAAGGTGACAGCTACCGTAAACATTGAAAGTCGCGAGTTTAACGGGCGTTGGTACACCGATGTAAAGGCCTGGAAACTGGACAAGACGATGCAGCCAGCAGCCGGTCAGGGATCTGAGCCGCCACCCTTTGCAAATGGAGATAACCCGCCACCACCGGAGGCACCCCCGCTGCCGGCTGAAGAAGACGATCTCCCTTTCTGATACCTGTCCACCATGACGCAAACTTATAAAAGTGAGGTGCCTCAACACGCAGACCTGCTTATCGTCAATGCTTGTGTGGTAACGATGGACGGGGAATATCGTGTGTTTGAAGATGGTGCCATTGCCATCGCTGGTGATGAAATCCTGGATGTCGGGCCTTCTGAGGTCATTTCGTCCGGATATGCTGCCACACGTGTTATCAATGGACGCGGTAAGCTGGTGATGCCTGGTTTTATCAATATCCACACCCATTCACCAATGACCATTTACCGTGGCTTCGCGGACGATCTGCCGCTGCTTGAATGGCTCTATGACCATATTTTTCCGTTAGAAGCTGAGTTCACGAACCCTGACAATGTGCGTGCCGGCACACGCCTGGCCATTGCAGAGATGCTGCTGTCGGGAACTACAACCTTCAATGATACGTATTACTTTGTAAATGAGATGGCCAGGGTGGTTGATCAAACCGGTATCAGAGCTGTGCTGGCAGAAAGTTTAATTGACTTTCCGGCGCCCAACAGCCCTACACCCGCTGATGGCATCGCACACACCAAAGCGTTGCTCAGTGAATGGAGAGAGCACCCGCTTGTCAATATCGGTGTGGCCGCCCACACCCCCTTTACAGCATCCCGGGAACTCATAGTACAATCAAAGGAAATAGCTGTCAGACACGACGTGATCTTCAATATCCACGTGGCTGAAACCCGCTGGGAAGTAGAAGATAGTCTGAACAAATATGGCGTTACCCCTGTCGGGTTCCTGAAAGATCTGGGTGTGCTGGATAAGCGAACCATTGCCGCACACTGCGTGCATCTGAATGATGAAGACATTGCCATCTTTGCAGAAAGAGGTGTATCCGTTGGACACAATCCTCAGTGCAACATGAAGCTGGCCAACGGTGTCGCTCCCATTCAGAAATTTCTGAACAGCGGCATCCGGATTGGCATAGGCACGGATGGTGTCGCCAGTAACAATGACCTCGATATGTTCGATGAGCTTCGATCTTCTGCATTGTCGCAAAAACTCAGCACCGGTGATCCTTCAACGCTGAATGCCAGGACGGTCATAGAGATGGCTACCATCATGGGCGCCAGGGCACTTGGGATGGATGACAAAATAGGTTCTGTCGAAAAAGGCAAAAAGGCTGATGTGATCATCCTTGATTTGAGCCGGCCACACGCCCAGCCGCTTTACAATGTATATTCATTGATAGCCTACAGCTTGCGTGGTTCTGATGTGGAGACCGTGATCGTGAATGGCCGTGTGCTGGTCGATAATCGTGAGTTGGTCACGCTTGACATCGGCAGGTTGTATGCCAAGGTTGGAAGCATCGCTTCGCAGATCAGGAGTTATAACCCTAAGCCTGCCCGGGTCAGCGAATAAGAGGCCTGAAATCAGGTTTCAGCATATTAGTAATCAATCTTTTGCTCCATCTTTACCCAAACATCGAAGGGCTTGTCTGCGATTTCTGTGTGAACATGCTTGATTGGAATTGCCCGCTTTTCGTGCGGCAGCGGTATCTCTTTATATATAAATGAATCGTCGAAGCCGGCTTTGGAGGCATCCGTGTTGTCGGCCGCATAGTAAATGGCGCTGATGCGCGCCCAGTAAACGGCACTCAGGCACATAGGACAAGGTTCGCAGCTGGCATAAATCACTGCACCCTCCAGTTTGAAGTGGTCAGTGTTGTGGCAGGCATCGCGAATGGCCACAACCTCAGCGTGGGCAGTGGGATCGTTGGTGCTTGTTACCCGGTTCACCCCGCGGCCAATCACCTTTC
>SLDN01000029.1 GCA_007125275.1 Bacteroidales bacterium
AATCATCTGTTTGTGTCATAACCCATCTCATTGGTTTTTATCAAACTTTATTTTTTAACATAAGATAAATTGCTTATGTCGCAATTTATAACATCCTCAATTATAGGCACAAAGAAAATAATTGAAAATAAAAACGAATTTATTACCAATTTAGTATTGTTTTTTTTATTTTTGAACGCACTTTAAACAACTATAATTCTATGAAAATTTATCTTACCAACTCCTTATGCAAAAAATGCCCTTACTCTGCATTCAGACAATGCCATTACAAAAGGTCTTTCTATGAAAAAGTTCCAAAATCCAGCAACAACTATAAGCTTGTGCATAAATGCAAGTATTATTGGAAAATTTTCAAACGTGGTCAACTGGTATTGGTAGACTTACATCACCAGGTGCGGGGACAGGGTAACAAATGGGAATACATAAAGGCATACACGAATGTTCCCGGCATTATTATGGGCACCAGGGGAAACAAATATGTTGTTGAGTTATTTGAATCATATCTGCTGCTTCGAAAAAAGCGCGGAAGGCCTCAAACCTGTCAGGTGCGACACTATCTTGAATGCACAAGAGCAGCAAAAGACATCAGGCCCTTAATCATAAGCGAGCAGACACTAAAAAACATGCAGCAATGTCACAACCACATGTTATTAAGGGATTATCAATACAACTAAACTGGTCTTACCTGCAACAGCAAGGGCACATATACCGCAAGGGATAAAATAATAAAAAGGTTGCCGACGAAACCCTTTTTGTATAATTATTAAACATTATGTAAGTTTGCAGTCTACTTCAAAGACCTTCATAATGGACAAACAACAGATCAACATCCTGCTGGTGGATGACAACCCACACATTTTGTCATCCCTGCCCGGGCTTTTATCCGACCACTTTGGCAATGTCACTGCACTCGACAGCCCACACAAGCTTTTGCCCGCTCTTGTTCAAGGTGGCTATGGGCTTATTTTGCTGGATATGAATTATGCTGCCGGTGCAACTGACGGTCGGGAAGGTTACGCATACCTGACGCAAATATTGAAACACGACCCGAAAGCTTTAGTGGTATTAATGACTGGCAGCGAAGGTGTTGAAATGGCCGTCAAGGGAGTTGGCGCAGGGGCAGCTGATTTTGTTCTGAAACCCTGGAATTTTGAAAAACTACTTGCCAACCTGAAACTTATCATACGATTACGTATCCTTGAGGAACAGGTTCACAAACAGAACCTGCTGATCAGAAAAGACAAAAAAAACGACTCGCTCAACCTTCAGGACGCCGAAAAGAGATGCATTGAAAAGGCAGTCTATGCTTATAAGGGCAATATGTCGCATGCGGCAAGACAGCTGGGCATTACCCGGGCTACCCTGTATGCAAAGATGAAAAAGTATGACATACACAGTTAATTTCTTAACCTGTTTTTTGTTTTGGAGATAGTTTTCATACTCAGCGGTCCCGCCCGTGAAGAAAATGTTGGTGCTGCGGCCCGCGCAATAAAGACCATGGGTATATCTGAGCTGCGTCTGGTACAGCCTTTATGTGACCACCTTGGAGAAAGGGCGCGTGCAACGGCCCATGGCTCTGTTGACATTCTTGAAAACGCCACAGTGTTCGAAAGCATCACAGCGGCCGCTGCCGACGTGTCGCTGTTGATTGGCACGGCGGCCAAAAAACGCAACATCCGCGAAGACCGTCACCCTGTTGATGAGCTTCCTGAAATACTAAGGGCCAAGGGCGATCTGATCAGTCGGGTCGGCATTGCCTTTGGGGGCGAAGAGTCAGGGCTTTCGAACCGCGAGCTCGATCAGTGCCACCTGCTTACAACCATTCCAATGGCCGCCAGATACCCTTCACTGAATCTGGGCCAGGCCGTAATGGTCTATGCATCCGTGCTTTCGAAACTGACACTGCAGCATTCCCAAAAAAAACAAACAAACCCCACAACAGATGAGCTGGCAATAGTGCGCGAAAAAGCATTGCAGGTATTATCCGATGTCGAGATTCCTGATGGACATATTATCCACCGGCGCATCATGGAGCGCCTGATGCTTCTCAACCATGACGACATGCACCTTTTCCATTCATTTTGTAAGTTCTATTTGAAAAAATATCACGGCAGGGTAAAATAGGCTGATACGGTTATTTGCTTATATTTTTTCTTTCAAAACTTCGATTATCGCGCCCATCCGCTTGCCAAAAACCAATGCAGAAACGATACACACAAGTGAAAATGCGAACACTGTGTAGGGGACGCCGATGTGTTCCGCCACTATTCCTGCCAAAAGGCTGCCCAGTGGCGTAATGCCCATAAAAGTGAGGCTATAGAGTGCTATTACACGTCCGCGCTTATCTTCATCGGCAATGCTTTGTATCAAAGAGTTCGTGCTGTTGAAGTGCACAATCATCCCAAAGCCTGTGAACATCAGGGCGAGAATTGAAAGTGCGGTGAAAGAGGATAATGCAAAGACAGCAAGTCCCACCGCAAACATCAAAGAGGTAAAATAAGTTATGCGGGGGATGCTTTGCACGTTTTTCCGGGATGCCAGAAAGAATGCACCGGTGAGGGCACCGGCGCCCAGCGACCCGGTTAACACACCCAGCATCTGCGAGTCGCCTTGAAGTATCTCGGCAGCAAAAAGGGGCATCAGCGCCTGGAAAGGGAGCCCAAAGAAGCTGCTCAGCGCCACCAGTGTGATCAGGTAGCGTATGGGCCTGAAGGCCCAGGCGTAGCTGACTCCTTCGCGCAGCTGAGCCAGCAGCGAGCCGTAACGACGGGGACGTACCACCTTCTTAATGCGCATGGCCACCATAGCCACAATCACCGCCAAAAAGCTTACCCCATTGATAAAAAAACACCAGCCCTCACCAACCCACGCTATAAGCACCCCACCTATCGGAGGCCCGATGAAACGGGCCAGGTTGTAAAGGGAAGAGTTCAAGGCAATGGCATTCGATAAATCCTCACGCCGGGTGATGATATCCGGAACGAAAGACTGCCTGAAAGGGGTGTCGAACGCCAAAACCACACCGTTGAAAAGTGCCAGAACGATGATCAGTGGCACGGTGATCTTTTCGGTAAGCGTGAGCCAGGCCAGCACAAATGCAACCAGCATTGACAACGCCTGTGTGTAAATAATGACATTTCGCCTGTTCCACCTGTCAGCCAAGACACCGGCAAATGGGGTGATAAACAATGACGGGATTTGCAAGGCAAAAGTAATGGTGCCCAGCAACAATGCTGAACCGGTTAAGCGATATACCAGCCAGCCCATCGCAATGTTTTGCACCCATACCCCGATCAGAGAAATGCTCTGCCCATAATAATAGTAACGGTAGTTCCGGTACTTCAAAGCACGGAATATGCTGCGCAAAGCATCAAAACGAACAGGCCGGCCACGGAATGGAAACATCTTTGCACAGGATTTGGTGATCAGACAAAGATAAGGAAATGCTCAAAAGCAAACACCTTCCGTCACCTTCCGTGCATTTCCCAAATCAAAGCAAACCACGGCAGCCCCTGAAGCCTAAAGCATATACGCTTGACAGATTCCCCGGGCCGAATAAAAAAAAGCCCCTGACATCTTTAAAGTCCGGAGCTTTCACAAGCATAAGTCACAGATAATATGTCAGATGCTTTCAGTCATATTTTACTGGGCAATCAATACTTCGGCGGGATTTTTATTGATGGTGTGTGATGATTGGATGGAAACAATCAGCAAGGCCGTCAGCAGCATGGAAAACAAGGCTGCACCCATAGCCCAGTAGGGAAAGCTTATGGAATAGGCAAATCCGGCCAGCCATTGATCCATGAAGTACCATGCCAGGGGCAGGGCGATAACAGCTGCTACCAACACCCACTTTAACATTTCTGCCGACAGCATGAATATCAGAGAACCGCTGCCGGCACCCAACACCTTCCGGATGCTGACCTCCTTTTGTCGTTGCCGGGCTGCAAATGCCGAAAGGCCAAGGACTCCAAGCAAGGCTATAAGTATAGCCAACAGGGTAAAGGCCAGAAAAAGCCGCCCAAAAGAATGGTCATCCAAATACAAGTCAGAAATCAGTTCAGATATGAAGTAGTAGCTAAATGTGTTATCCGGAAACAGTGTATCCCATTCTTCCTGAAGGGTTGACAGCACTTCGGCACTGCTTGTTCCATCAAAACGAATCATCACCCATACCGGGAGCTGAGCGTATTGTGGCCTGCTGCCCAGTACGCCGATCACCATAGGCTCCACTTCATTGTGAAGGGATTGCATGTGGAAATTATCTGCGACACCAATGATCCTGTATGTCCTGCCTTCGCGTCCGATGTTTTTGCCGATGGCGTCTGTCCATCCTGCTTTCCTCTGAAATGCTCTATTTATCAGGGCATATTCCGTTTCTGTTCCGGCATCGCCCACAAAAAAACGACCTGTATCCAGACGGATGCCCATTGTTTTTAAAAAATTCTGATCCACCCAAATGCGTTGTGCCATGATTCCCGGTGTCATATCCTCCGCCTCAACACCTTCCAAATTAACAGACCCGCCGGGAAAGGCTGTTGTGAGCGAAAAGTCCGACAGCCGTGGATACTCCGCTATCCTGTGCTTGAACAGTTGAGCATTTTCGTGATTGTCGGCCAACACAACAACGAGGTTTTTGTCGTCAAACCCCAAATCCATCTTACTGAAATAGCGGATTTGTAAAAACACCACGATGGTGCTGACAATAAGCGCCAGTGAAACAATAAACTGTATCAGCAAGAGCAGATTCCGGGGTTGAAAACGACCCGGCATTTGCCAGAACTCCCCCTTTAATATTTTTACAGGCTGAAATCTTGACATGTACCAGGACGGGTAAATGCCGGCAAGAAATCCAAAAAGGCCCACAAATACAACTACGAGCAAAGCGATTAACCACCAGGGCGCTCCAAACATACTCAGATTTGTTTGCATCACCCGGTTGAAAAAGGGAAGCATTGTTTCGACCAGAATCAGAGAGGCCAGAAATCCGGCAGCCGTCATAAAAATGCTTTCAATATAAAACTGTTTTTTTAACAACGTCTTGCTTGCTCCTAAAACGGCACGTACACCGACTTCCTTTGCACGCTTCCCCGAACGGGCAATGGTAAGGTTGACGTAATTAAATCCGGCAATAAAAAGCACGAATATGGCGATCACAGAAAAAACCCTTACTTTACCTGCAGTACCTGTTTCAACCATATCGTGGTTAAATGGGCTATGCAACCGAATGTCATTTACCGGAAAGTATTGCAGCCGGATTTGCACGCCCATGCCTTCAAATTTATAGTTTAGTTTTTCATAAGTAAGTGCATCGGTTTTTTGCTGAAGAGCCTCCATGTCCGTATCATCGGCGAGCAAAACATAAGTAAAGGCATTGATGTAGGCATCCCACTCATAAAAATTAGCAGATGATATTTCGTGCAGTGTCGGGTAAGAGCGCAGCAAATTAAACTGCAGGTGTGAGTTGGGCAGACAGTTTTCCGCAATTCCGGTGATTACATAGGTTTCCTGCCTGTTGTCAAGCCTGATCATTTCCCCCATAGGGTCTTTATCAGGAAACAACTCATCGGCAAAGTCTTCGGTTATCACAATGGAAAATGGTTCTGACAGTGCTGTTTTGGGATTCCCCCTCAACAGTTTGAATGAGAACACATCAAAAAATGATGATTCGGCATACATTGACTGGTTGGTTGTAATATAGCGGCCATCCTGCCAGATATTTACAGGCGTATTCCAACCTGCCACACGCGTCATATCCGTCACTTCCGGAAAATGCTGCAGCAAGTCTGGTCCTACGGCGTGACTCGTTACGGCCTCATTCCTTAAGTCCCCCTGGATGTCCAGTAGCATGCTCATTCTGAACATATTGTCGCTTTGCTCATGAAAGCGGTCGTAGCTAAGCTCACTGTGAACAAAAAGAACAATCATAAAGCAGACAGCCATTGCTGTAGCCAGACCGAAAAGGTTGATGACTGTGAACAAAGGCTGTCGGCGAAACTTACGTATTGTTGACTGCAGGAAGTGCGTAAACATTTTTTTGCTTTTGTTTGTCTAGTGCGCTGCTGCCGTAAGCACGAATTCCGTTGATTTGTCTTCGGTGACGATTTGGCCGTCGAACAGTCGTATGATGCGTTGTGCATAGGATGCATCGCGCTGGGAGTGCGTTACCATGATGATGGTGGTTCCATTTTTGTTGAGTTCTTCGAGGAGGTTCATCACTTCGTCACCGTGGGTAGAGTCGAGGTTACCGGTAGGCTCATCCGCCAGGATGATATGCGGCCGTGCCACTACTGCACGGCAAACGGCTACACGCTGCTGCTGACCACCTGAGAGCTGCAGAGGGAAGTGGTTCTTACGGTGCATGATTCCCATCTGGTCGAGC
>SLDN01000198.1 GCA_007125275.1 Bacteroidales bacterium
AAGAATGAAGAATGAAGAATGAAGAATGAAGAATGAAGAATGAAGAATGAAGAATGAAGAAGTTGTATTAAGCTCGGAGGGTTCGCATATTATCAGCTACAACTCCAAACTCCAAACTCCAAACTCTGAACTCTTAACCATGAACCATCAACCATGAACCATGAACCATGAACCATGAACCATGAACCATGAACCATGAACTATGAACCCGTAACCATTAACACATGAAACTGAACAAACCATTAAAGATTGCACTGATTGTTTTTGGGGTGCTGCTATTGATCATCCTGGTAGGCCGCAGGGCAGGCTGGGTAGGAGGCCACGAAGGCGTGAGGGTATCTGTAGAAGAGACAACCCGCCGCGACATCGTTGAAATTGTTACCGCCAGTGGCCGCGTAAGGCCTGTTACCGAGGTAAAGATGAGCCCCGATGTTTCGGGCGAGATCATTGAGTTAAATGTAGAGGAGGGTGACTTTGTTGAGCGTGGTCATTTTCTGGCACGCATCAATCCTGATATCTATGAAGCGGCCCTCGACCGCATGGAGGCGTCGTTGAATACATCGCGGGCAAACCTGGCCAATGCAAGGGCGCGGCTCTTGCAGGCTGAGGCGCAGTTTATCAACGCCAGCGCCAACTACCAGCGAAACAAAAAACTCTTTGAACAAAATGCCATCTCTGAAGCTGAATACGACACTGCACGTTCCCAGTACCTCGTGGCAGAAGCTGATGTTGAAGGCGCAAGGCAAAGTGTTATCGGCAGCGAGTTCCAGGTGAAAAGCGCTGAAGCTGGCGTTACTGAAGCCCGTGACAACCTGTCCAAAACAAACCTCTTTGCACCAATGGATGGCACCGTTTCCCGACTGGATGCCGAGATTGGTGAAAGGGTCGTAGGTACGTCGCAGTTTGCCGGTACGGAGATCATACGTATCGCAAACCTGAATGTCATGGAGGTAAAAGTGGAGGTTAATGAAAACGACATCGTTCGTGTAAATGAAGGCGACACGGCTTATATACAGGTAGATGCGTTTTTTGGAGAGCGCTTTATGGGAAAGGTCACATCCATCGCCAATTCAGCCATTGGCGAAGGGATGGGCATTGATCAGGTCACCAACTTTGAAGTCCGCATCCGCATGATTACTGATTCGTACGCACACCTTTTGCGGGAGGACAGGCCTCATCTCTCCCCCTTCCGGCCAGGCATGTCAGCCACGGTTGATATTCAAACCCAAAAGGTTTACAGTGTGGTTTCTGTACCCATTCAAGCTGTTACCACACGCGAGGAAAGCCGGCGCCAGAATAACGATGAAGAAGAGGAAACAGATACCACAGTGGCATCACGGCCAAGGGAGTTCGTATTCCTCTATGACAACGGCGTTGCAAAACAAGTAGCGGTTGTGTCGGGCATCCAGGATACTCAATACATTCACATCAAGGAGGGCCTTGAAGAAGGACAGGAGGTCATCACCGGACCTTATCGGTTATTGTCAAGAGACCTCAGTGATGGCGACCAGGTCATCAAAGTGCAACGAGAAGAACTGTTCAGATAGATGCCCTCCATACTTCACATAGAATCAACCACTAAGGCTTGCTCGGTGGGGCTGTCGCATAGCGGGCAAATGATTGCCTTGCGCGAAAGTGTTAGTCTCGAATACTCGCACTCATCCTCTCTTACTGTTTTCATGGAAGATGTGATGAGGGAAGCGGGTAAAAAGCCGTCCGATATAGATGCAGTGGCTGTGAGCCACGGACCGGGCTCCTACACCGGGCTTCGTATTGGTGTGTCGGCGGCCAAGGGCTTTTGCTATGCCCTGGATATTCCGCTCATTGCCATTGATACCATGAAAGCCCTCACGAATACAGCCCTCCAAAAACTGGCAGGGCAGGAAGGCCTCGTCTCCCCAGCAGCCATAGAAGCTGTTTTTTGCCCGATGATCGACGCCCGCCGGATGGAAGTGTATTATGCCCTCTACCGTTACGACTTGTTGCCAATGCAGGAAACGAGGGCAGAGGTTATTGAAGAAAACACGTTCAGCAAAATCCTGGAAGACTATAAAATATTCTTCTTTGGCGATGGTGCAGGGAAATGTCGAAATCTAATCAATAGCTGCAACGCCATGTTTATAGATGATATATGGCCATCTGCCATCGGGATGTCGCAAGAAGCCGAACAGAAATATGAGCAGGGTGAATTTGTCGATCTGGCCTACTTTGAACCATTCTACCTCAAAGACTTCGTAGCCGGAAAGCCCAAGGTGAAAGGGCTGTTTTCTTAGCCGTAACGCACGTCACAGACCTGTATCAATGCCTTGTTTTTTGTTGAGTGTGTGCATTGGTAAGTTTGGCAGGCTCCCTTGCTGCACCCACCAATGACGGGCCGCTGTAAATATTGAGCCACTAAGCTGTTAATTATGTGCAATTTAAGATGTGGTTTCCTTCGTGTTCTGATGTCTTTCTTCATCGGACGCCAATTATTCTTTATATTTGCATAAAGCAATTTGATATGTGGCAGAAAATTCCTTCTTTCCTGCGCAACAAGTACTTCCTTGTCTTTTTGGCGGTGTTTGTGTGGCTTTTTTTCTTTGATGCGCAAAGCTTTATCCAACAATGGCGTATGCATCGCCAGCTGAAGGAGTTAAAAACAGAGCGTGACTTTTACCGGGAGCAGATCACAAGCGACAGTCTGGCCATTGAAGAATTAACCGGCGACCCGGATGCTCTTGAACGCTATGCCCGTGAAAAATACCTGATGAAAAGTGAAGGGGAGGATGTATACATTATCGTAGAGGAAAGGTAAATGTTGCAGATGAGATCATTATGCGGGATCTGCATTGAAGATCAGGCGAACTGGTTTCCACTCTTTGTCCTGTAAAAAATCATTGGCCAGCTTTTTTAGCTTTGCTTTGTCTTCGGGGAGCCTTGGGCTTCTCACAAGTTTTATCATGATGTTCTTGATGAACTGGTTTCGTATTCTTGACACGATCGGATATTCGGGACCCAGCACCTGTTTTGGGAAGGCTTTGTTGAGCAGCCCGGCAAGTCTGTCTGCAGCCCTGTTCACCAGTTTGTCGTCGATGTGCAGCAGGGAAACGATGACCAGCCGGCTAAATGGCGGGTAGTTAAACTCCCGTCTTTCGGCGATTTGCTGCAAGTACATGTCTTCATAATTGTTGGTGATAACCTGTTTGATGATGGGGTGTTCGGGGTGGAAGCTCTGGATAATGACTTTCCCGCGTTTTTTGTGCCGTCCGGCCCTGCCGCTCACCTGTGCCATCAGCTGGAAGCCCCGCTCGTGCGCCCTGAAGTCCGGAAAATTCAGCAGGTTGTCGGCATTCAGTATGCCCACGACTCCCACATTGTTAAAGTCCAGCCCCTTGCTGATCATCTGGGTACCCACCAGTATATCTGTGCGTTTCTGCTCAAAGTCTTCAATGATTTTGCGGTATGCAAATTTTGAGCGTGTGGTGTCGAAGTCCATCCTTGCCACGCTGGCGTCCGGAAAGAAAAGCGGGAGTTCTTCTTCGATCTTTTCCGTGCCAAAGCCCTTCATCTTCACACCGGTGGAGCCGCAGTCCGGACAATCGCCCGGCGGTGCCGTTGTGTATCCGCAGTAGTGACATTTAAGTTTGTTGATGTGTTTGTGATACACCAGCTTGACGTCGCATTGGTGGCACCCTGGCAGCCAATGGCAGATGTCGCATTCGAGGCGCAGGGAAAAGCCCCGGCGGTTTTGAAAAAGGATGATCTGCTCGCCGGCTTCCAGGGCTTCCTTTATGGCGTCGTGCAGCATGGGTGAGAAGTGCGACTTCATTGCTTTGCTACGGGTGTCGCGCCGAATGTCGGCCACCTGGATCTCCGGCATTAGCACCCCGCCGTGGCGCTTTTCTATGCGGGCATAGGCAAACCTGCCTGCCCTTACGTTGGCAAAAGACTCCAGCGAGGGCGTGGCCGATCCAAGCAGCACTTTTGCCCCGTGCATTGAAGCCAGATAGATGGCTGCATCACGCGCATGGTAGCGCGGCGCCGGGTCATACTGCTTGTAGCTGGGCTCGTGCTCCTCGTCGATGATGATGAGTCCGGGCTTTTGAAAGGGCAGGAACATCGCGGAGCGTGGCCCCAGCACAAGGTCATAGGAGATGTTTTCGTCACCGGATCTGATCCCTCCCCTCAGCAGGTTGTTCCAAACCTCGGTGCGTTCCATCGCGTTGAAACGGGAATGGTAGATGCCTGCCCTGTGCCCAAAATGCTGTTGCAAGCGGCTGATGATCTGCACCGTAAGGGCGATCTCCGGCAAGAGGTAGAGTACCTGCTCGCCCCGGCTGATCGCTTCATTGATCAGCTTGATGTAAAGCTCCGTTTTGCCGCTGGAAGTAACTCCGTGCAAGAGCACCACGTCGTGGGTTTCAAAACCGGTCCTGATTTCTTGCAAGGCTTTTTCCTGGTGTTCATTCAGCGTAATTTTTTTATCAACGGCCGGCAGGTGGTCAAAGTAGCTGATCACCTTGTCATAAACCTCAAAAACGCCCTTTTTGACCAATGCCTGCAATGCCGTACTGCCGTTTTTGACCGCCTTGGTGATGGTTTCTGATTTGACCTCCTTTCGTTGCCCGCCAAAGAAGTCAGCATGTTTGACGTATTGCATCAGCATCTCCAGCTGCTTTGGTGCTTTGCGTTCGCAGTGGTCAAAGAGGTCTTTTAGTTTTTCATCTGAGGCATAGCTTTCGGTGATGCGCACGTGTTTTTCACGCCTTGGTCGCCAGGGGTTGTCGAGCTCTTCCTTTAGCTGCACCAGCCCTTTCTCTATCATGGTTTTGATGAGTGGCAATACTTTGGGTAAGCCACTGATGGCCGCGGCTTCGCTGAGGGTGAGCTGCTTGCTGTCCCTGAGTGCCTCAAGCAAAGCCTGCTCCTTTTCGTTCAGGGTGTAGTCGCTGGTGTCGACGAGCGGGTTTTGCGAGATGCGCGTTTCGCCGGTCAGCTTCATTGCCGGCGGCAAGGCGGCATTCATCACCTCACCTTCGGTGCAGAGGTAGTATTGTGCCAACCACTCCCAGAACCGAAACTGCATTTGCGTCACCACGGGTTCTTCGTCCAGCAGGCTATGGATATACCTGACCTGAAATTTAGCAGGTGGCTTATCGTGGATGTGCTTTATCAGGCCGGCATACACCCTGTTGCGACCGAAGGGCACCACGGCACGTTGACCGGCAGTGATGCTGTCGTTCAGATCGAAGGGCACACGATAGGTGAAGCACCCCTCTACCGGGAGGGGAAGCAGGATATCGGCAAACAGGGTTTGGCGGCCCATCGCATAAGGGTTTTGCTGTTTAAGGTGATAATCAGTCGCCCAGGCAGATGCCCACACCTCTGGCTGACCTCACCAGGTCGGAGTCGGGGTTCACGAAGTTGTAGTGGCTGATCGCTTCTTCAAAAGGTACAGAGACGATGTTGGGGTGCCTGTAGGCAACCATCTTGCCGAACTCTTTACGCATCACCATCTCAAAAGCCTCTACGCCAAACTGTGTTGCCAGGATGCGGTCATAGGCGATGGGTGTGCCACCACGCTGCAGGTGTCCCAGTACGGTCTCGCGCATGTCGGTTTCGACGCCGGCTTGCTTCAGGTCATGGATGAGCTTGAATGCAACACCACCCAGACGGACATTTTTGTATCCCACTTCGCTGCTCTCTTCATAGGAGATGTCGCCGCCCAGAGGCTTGGCGCCTTCAGCAATCACGATAATGGCATATCCTCTGCCCCGGGTGAAGCGTGAGTATATCTTTTCGGTAACCTTGTTGATGTCGTAGGGGATTTCGGGTATGAGGCACACATGTGCACCACCGGCAATGGCGCTGTGCAGCCCGATCCAGCCGGCGTAACGCCCCATCACCTCGAGCACGAAGACGCGGTTGTGGCTGGCTGCCGTGGTAACCAGCTTGTCAACGGCCGTGGTAGCCTCTTGCACTGCTGTTTGGAAGCCGAAGGTGAAGTCGGTGGCTGAAAGGTCGTTGTCAATGGTTTTGGGTACACCGATGATGTTGCAGCCCTTCTCAAAAAGCTGTTTGGAGATCTGCTGGGAGCCATCACCACCGATGTTGATCACGGCTTCGACGCCCAGGTACTGCAGGCGTCGCAGCATCTCATCAGAACGGTCGGCGCTGCCCCAGCTACCATCGTTGTTCTTGATGGGCCATGCAAAAGGGCCGCCTTTGTTAGTTGTCCCAATCATCGTGCCACCCCGGATATGTATGCCCGAAACGGCTTTTTCATCCAGTACAACTATTTCGTTGGGCTCGTTCAGTATGCCATCAAAAGCATTGATGCTACCTATTACCTCCCAGTCTCTTTCCTGGCTTGCG
>SLDN01000188.1 GCA_007125275.1 Bacteroidales bacterium
ACATTTCCGGATCAATGCTTGCCGAAGACTTCAGACCTAACCGCATGGAGGCGGCGAAGCAAACTGCCATCGAATTCATTGATATGCGACCAAATGACCGCATTGGAATGACGGTTTTCAGTGGTCAAAGCTTTACACTCGTTCCGCTCACCACTGACCATACCTTGTTGAAAGAACTGGCCCGGGGCGTCACCACAGGCATGGTTGAAGATGGCACAGCGATTGGCGACGGGCTGGCAACGGCCATCAACCGTTTGCGCGACAGTGATGCCATCAGCCGCGTGATCATTCTGCTTACAGATGGGATAAACAATGCCGGCGTGATCGATCCGCTGACAGCAGCAGAAATTGCTGCCATGTTTGACATCAGGGTTTACACAATTGGCGTGGGCAATAGCGGGCCCGTCCCCTACCCTTTCCGGGGTCCTTTTGGCATACAATACCGTGATGTGGAAATTCCCGTAGATGAAACTTTGCTCCAGGAAATAGCAAATTTGACCGGAGGTAATTATTACTGGGCTGATAATCAGGATGCCCTGCAAAATGTGTATCAAGAGATTGACAGGCTCGAACGAACAAAGATTGATGTAACAGAGTTTACACGTCATCACGACGAGTTTCTGCCCCTGCTGTTATTGGCATTGGGTCTCATTGGCTTTGAGACGTTATTAAAATACACCTGGTTACGAACAATACCATAAGATAAAGGAATGATACGTTTTGCAAATCCGGAAATGTTCTGCCTGTTTGTGCTTGTACCCATGCTGGTATTGGTATTTTTGGTATATCGTGTGATACGCCGGCGTGCTGTTCGAAAATTCGGCAGAGAGCATCTGGTGGCGGAAATGACACCCAACATATCAAATACCAGGGTCTGGTTCAAGTTCATTATCGTTATCATCGCTGTTTCGGCGATGGCACTTGCTGCAGTGAATCCTCAAACCGGCAGTCGCATGGAGGAAGGCAGGCTGGAGGGCTTTGACATCGTTGTGGCACTTGATGTTAGTCGTAGCATGCTGGCACAGGACGTCCGCCCAAGTCGTATGGAGCGTGCCAGGCTGGCAGTCAACAGGCTTATTGATCAGCTTGAACAAGACCGGATAGCGCTGGTGGTGTTTGCCGGAGCGGCACATACGCAGGTGCCCCTCACATCTGATCATCGTGCAGCCAAGATGATTCTGACTACAGTAAACACAAATTCTGTGTCGATACAGGGCACTGCACTTGAAAGTGCCATAGACCGGGCCTTGCTGGCTTTTAATGATGATGGATCAAACAACAAAACCATCATTCTTGTTAGTGATGGCGAGAGCCACGAAGACGATCCGCTGGCTGCTGCAAGGCGCGCTGCAGAAAAGGGCGTGGTGATACATACCGTGGGCATTGGGAGCCGCGAGGGTGCCCCGATCCCCATTATAGAAAACAACCGGATGGCCGGCTATTTCCGTGATGAAGATGGAAATACTGTCATTACGAGGTATGATGAACATACCCTCCGGGCGATTGCCGAAGTCACCGGCGGTATTTTTAGGCACGGAACGGGAGCAAGTATGGGGCTTGACGAAATATTGCAAGAAATACGCTCGTTAGATATAGAGACATACGATACTGTGCTGTTTGCCGATTATGAAAGCCGCTATCATTATTTTGTCGCTTTGGCATTGCTGCTGCTGATAGCGGATTTGCTCTTAATGAGCCGAAAGAATAAATATCTGAGCAAGATAAGCATCTTTGATTAACTGACAGGAAAAGGGTTGTTGCTAAAGAAGAATAACATTGTTTGCGATGAAGCTAAATCTGATCATACTGCTGATAACAATTATTGCATTTCCTTCCACTTTGGCGGCCGGTAATGAGCTGCAGCTGTTGCGACAAGGCAACAAGCTCTTTGAAGAAGGCAATTACACCGAAGCGGAAGCAAAATACAGGGAAGCCCTTGAGCTGGATGAAACCAACTACAGGGCCTGGCACAATCTGGGCAATGCCCTGTATCAGCAGGGCCGCCTTGAAGAAGCCGCAGATATTTATGATCGTCTCTTAGGTAAGGCCTCCTCCGATCAAGCACGTGCTGCAGGATGGCACAACCTGGGCAATTCTTTGCTTGGCAACGGTCAGGTAGCCGAAAGCATAGAAGCCTATAAACAGGCGCTGCGTTTAACGCCCGATGATGAGGATACCCGCTACAATCTGGCCTATGCCCTGAATTTATTGGAGGAAATGCCTCCGGATCCTTCCGGCGACGGTGAAGATGATGGCGATGATGATGGCGATGATGATGACCAGCAGCAGCAGCAGGATCAGCAGCAAGAAGAGGGTGATGAAGACAATGAGCAGGATGGGTCTGAAAATCAGGACGGGGCTGAACAGAATCAGGAAGAACAAATGGCTGAAGGTCCGGAACAAATGTCACCGCAAGATGCTGAAAGGATACTGGAAGCATTAAGGCAGCAGGAACAAAAAGTGCAGGAAGAAATCAACAGGGAGTCAAAAACAACGAAACCTGCCGGAACACGGCGTCAGTGGTAAAAAGAATAGTGTTTTTATGAACAAAGGGGTATATTTGGTCATTTTATTTTTGATAAACGCTTTTTCAGGAGTTCTGGCTGAAGAAGTACGCTTGTCAGCAACAGCACCGTCAGAAGTGGCCGTTGGTGATAGATTCAGGTTGGTTTTGTCTGTCAATGCACGCCCCCAGCAGCTTACACCACCAGCGTTTGGTAGCTTCCGTCTGCTTTCAGGCCCAAGCCAGTCGTCGAGTTCTTCCACACAAATCATAAATAACCAGGTAACAACATCCATCAACATTAGCTATACCTATGTGTTGGAAGCAACGGAAGAGGGCGAGTTTACAATGGCCAATGCTTCTGTTAGTGTGGATGGCAAGACTTATCGCGCTGATCCGCTACAGATAAAAGTATTGGCGCGCGGCACCGCACCCCAGCCTTCAACCTCCACCCGGCCACAACAGGACAGCCGCGAACCCGACTTGCCTGGCAGTGAAGACATCTTCATCAGGGCACAAGCAAGCAATACCACGCCATACCTTGGTGAGCAGGTCATCATCACCTATAAGATTTATACCAGGATCGATATCACCAATTACACTATTGATGCCTTGCCTTCTTTTCAGGGTTTCTGGTCAGAAAACCTCAGCAGCGGACAGTCATCTGTAAGCACTGAAGTGATCAATGGCGTCAATTTCAGGGTGGCCGAGATAAGACGCGTGGCTGTATTTCCGCAAAGAGCCGGAGAACTCAGGGTTGAACCCATGACAGTCGATATGAATGTCAGGGTCAGGCGACCGCAGCAACAAAGACGAGGAAACATAATTGATGAATTTTTTGGCAGCAGCCCGTTTGACAGGTTTCATACCATGCAGCACAGTGTCAGATCAGATGCCATCACGATGCAGGTAAAACCCCTTCCGGCACAAAACCGGCCGGCCGGCTTCAGCGGCGTCGTAGGCAGTTACGAGATAAGCGCCAGGCTGCGGCCTGATGAGCTGGATGTCAATGATGCCAGCAATCTGTTGTTAACAATTCAGGGCACAGGAAATATCCGAATGCTCGAACCCCCGAAAATTCAATTTCCAAGATACCTGGATGTTTTTGACCCAAGGGTTGAAGACAATGTAAGTGCCGGGAGTAATGGCATCAGTGGCAGTAGGGTATTTGACTACCTGATGATACCGCGCTCTGCCGGGATGGTTGAAATACCTGCCATAAGTTTTAGTTATTTTGACCCGGTAAGAAGCGAGTATATAACCCGTAGGACCCAACCACTTACCCTTGATGTTCAAGGTGATGCAGCAGCGACTCAGGGGGTGCAGCAACATGGTGATGCAGCATTTATGGCTGAGGATATCCGGTTTATCAACACCAATGCCGTAAACTGGCGACCAATGGAAATGCTTTTTTTCAAAAGCCAAAGCTTCTACCTTCTGCTTGTAAGTCCGCTTGCTTTGCTGATCATCTTTCTGATAGTTTACAGAAAGCAACTAAAAGAGAGCCGGGATGTGGCAGGTATGCGAACCAGGAAAGCGCAGAAGATTGCTCGTAAAAGGTTAAAGCTGGCACGCACGTATCTTAATGAGGAAAACCGGAACGACTTTTATGATGAGATATTCAGGGCGCTGTGGGGTTATGTCTCAGACCGACTGAACATGCCTGTTGCCAGGCTTAATAAAGAGAACGTAGCATCAGCGTTTCGGCAAAAAAACGTACCAGAAGATCTTGCGGAAAAATTTTTAGACGGCCTTGCCGAATGTGAATTTGCCCGTTTTTCACCCGCAGAAAATTCAAATCCATTGCAGGAAAGTTACCAAATGGCATTGGATACAATTGTTACACTGGAAAAAGAACTGCGCAAACAATCATCCGGAAAAAAGAAATGAAACTTATAGTCAAACATATTTTGTGGTTAAAGCTGTTGCTGGTGGTTTCCTTTGCAAACGCAGGAAATCATCAGGAGCTTCTTCAGCAGGCCAACGAAGCCTATATCAGCGAAAACTACCATCAAGCCATTGAGATCTACGAGCAGGTCAGGCAGATGCAGTGGGAATCGTCTGTGCTTTATTATAATCTTGGCAATGCCTATTATCAGACCGGCCAGCGAGGAAGGGCCATATTAAACTATGAAAGGGCCCTTCGCCTTAATCCCAATGATGAAGCCACCAGGCACAACCTCCGCATCGTGCGCGCTGAATTACCGGAAAGATATGAACAGTTACCTCAGCTTTTTTTTCTGGACTGGCGTGATGGCTTTGTACGGTTGCTGCCGGTCGACGGCTGGGCGACAGCCATTATTATGCTGGTTATGGCACTTTCGCTTTGCACAGGTCTCTTCTTCGTGTTGAGGGTCCGGGTGTTGAAAAAGGCGGTATTTATGCTTGGCCTTGTTTTGTTGATCTCTTTGTTCATGAGCATTTATGCAGCCAACCGGCAATATCACTTTCATCATATACGCCAGGAAGCCATCGTGATGAGTCCACGTGTTACGGCCAAAAGTGCACCGGGCGAGCGAGGCATTGATGTTTTTGTTATTTATGAAGGGGTAAAGGTTGTGATTCAGTCGGAGCTGATGGATTGGTGCGAGGTGCGATTACCCAATGGCAATGTCGGCTGGATTAACAGGGAGACCTTGGAGGTTATTTGATTCTCAGTAAGCTCCTCCCCTGCCATCAGGCCGGTGCCGCCGCTGGGCTTCCCTGAACAGCATCCTGTTAAAGCTTTTCTCAGCTTCAAAGAGCATGGCAATTTTCTGCACGGAAATTACCCGGAGCATTTTCTCCGCATACTCTCTGCGCAAAGCAGCTGCCGTTTCAAAGCGCTCCAGGTCGTCATGAATAAATTGTGTGGCCTCTTCCTCGTTCATTTCCGAAACATCGGGCAATTGTTCACGCTGCTCCCGAAATTTATCCGATAACGCCTCCACCTTTTCGTTGTATTCATTATACAAAGGCCAGAATTCACGTGCCTCTTCTGCTGTTAATGACAGTTGTTTGGTTATATAGGCAATTTTTCTTGCTTCGATGGCTTCGCGCCGTTCATCGGGCTGCATGCCACCCGGACGGCCGGGACGCTGTGGCTGGGCGGTCAGGTTAGAGGCAATGATGATGGCGATAAAAAGAATTCCAAATTTTCGCATGGTGTCAGGATTTGTTGTTCATTCGATTTCAAAAAATATTAATCAAGGTATGACAGCAGCAAGCCGCCCTCCATGCCATAATAGCGGGCATTTTCAAATATTTCTTCAAGGAGGTCGTCATCTGCATCGTCAAAGATAGTGTTTTCTGTATTGAAAAGAATATCATCAGCAGACAGGTCTGATTCGAGAATTACTTCATACATCATATCGCGGTCGAAATTAGGCCTGTAAGCCAGATACTCGTATTCCGTAATTCCTTCCTCCTCTGCAATATATCCATTCAAGCCATCCCGTTCGTATAAAAACAAGCTGAAAGTGAGTCCAAGCAACAAAAGAACACCTGCGAAAACAGGTATCAGCCTTTTATACAATACGGTAGAGACGCCCAATGCTTCCTGGCTGCCAGTCCGGACGACTCTGTCCTGTATTTTTCCCGGCAGCTGTTCAAAATAATTTGCAGGCAGCTCGAAGCCGGCCTGTTTATCCAGCTTCTCGAGGCTGCTGCCAAGCTCCTGCAGCTCGCGGTTGATTGATTCCTTTGGTTCTTTATGTGTTTTCATGATATTCCGGTGTGACAGGTTAATATAACGGGTGACAGTGGTAATGACGGTAACAGGTCAAGCCCTGTCATTACGGCAATCTGTTTAGCTGTTCTTATCTTGTTAAT
>SLDN01000151.1 GCA_007125275.1 Bacteroidales bacterium
CGCGTTTTTCCTCCCGCTCACCATTTAACGGGCCGGGTTGGATGACCACCACCTTCACGAAAGGCAAAGCCTTGACATCCCGCTCCAGCTCACCCTTTATCCGTGTATAAAATAATGGCGAACTGGCTTTTGCTCCTACTGAAGAAACCAGCACGAGTACCGGCACATTGTTGCCGGCAGCAGCGGCTGCAAACTGATACTGGTAGTCGTAGTCAACACGCTTTTGGGCTTCTTTGCTGCCGGCCTTGCTCCTCGTGGTGCCCAGGCTCGAAAACAGCACGTCGCCATTTACCAGGTGCTGCCACTGCTCCGGCTTTTCAAAATCAATGATGTGCTCCTCAAGTTTTGAATCAGCAAGGCCTGTTGTGCGTCGCACAAAAACGATGACTTTCCCGAAACGGTCATCCTGCAATAACCTCTTAACCAGGTGCCTGCCAACAAGGCCGGTGGCACCAATAAGCAGGGCCGTGTTGTCTTTATTCTTTAAAATAGTTCCCATTTCCTCAAGTAGTTTAGTTGTTTAATTGTGAACTCCTTGTCTGTAGCAATTATTGATATCGCTATCTCTGTGTGCCTCTGTGTCTTCTCTGTGTGCCTCTGCAAAATCATACAATCAGAACAACACCGCATCAAAGCAAAGCACGAAAACACACTAAACCTGAACTGATCAGCGCTTCCTGCTAAACCCTTTCCATTAAAACCACATTCTCCACATGATGCGTATGAGGGAACATATCCACTGCCTGCGCTTTTTTTACCACATACCTCTTAGACAACAGCTCAATGTCGCGCGCCTGGGTTGCGGGGTTGCAGCTGACATAAACGACACGGTCGGCACCACTGCTGATGATCTGTTTTATCACTTTGGGATGCATCCCTGCCCGCGGCGGATCGGTGATGATGACGTGAGGGTAGCCGTACTTATCCATCAGCTCACTGTTAAACACCTCTGCCATATCGCCGGCAAAGAAAGTCGCATTGCTGATTTCGTTCCTTTCTGCATTGACGTGGGCATGGGCCACTGCTTCATCGACATATTCTATACCGATGACCTTGTCGGCCTCACGGGCAAGAAAACAAGCGATGGTGCCTGCCCCGGTGTATAAGTCATAAACAACTTCGCGACCTGTAAGCCCGGCAAAGCTCCTGACGACCGAATACAGCCTGTAGGCCTGGTAAGAATTGGTCTGAAAAAAAGACTTTGGCCCCACCTGAAAGCGCAATCCATCCATATGCTCTTCAAGAAAAGCTTTACCCCGCCAGATTTCAGGCTTTAGGTCAGCGATGCTGCTGTTCACCTTTGTGTTGACCATCCATGCCAATGAGGTTAAGTCCGGAAATCTTTGGTCTATAAAGGTCATCACTTTTTCGATGGCAGCTTTTTCACCCTGGCCAAAAACCACGACCACCATCACTTCACCGGCAGGTGTATTCCTGATGATGAGGTTGCGCAGCAAGCCTTCATAAGTGCGTAAGTCAAAAAAAGACAAGCCCTCAGCAACTGCAAATGCCTTGACAGCCAAACGTATGGCATTGGAGGGTTCAGCCTGCAGCCAGCACTTATCAATGTCGAGCACCTTGTCAAAATAGCCGGGGATGTGAAACCCCAGGGCATCCATGTCCGTTATTTTGTCTGATAGCTCTATCTCTTCAGGCGACAGCCACCGGCGATTGCTGAAGGTATACTCAAGCTTGTTGCGATAAAACCGGGTGTGTTCAGAGGCGGCAATCGGCAGCACCTCAACATCTTCCATCGGCACCTTGCCAATTCTTGTCAGACTGTCTGTCACCTGCTGCTGCTTGACTGCGAGCTGCTTTTCATAGGGCAGATGCTGCCATTTGCACCCTCCGCAAAGTCCAAAATGGGAGCAGAAGGGCTTGGCGCGGTCATCTGATAACTTGTGCACGTGCCGGATAACGCCCTCCATAAAATTATTTTTGGACTTTTTTACCTGTACATCTACAATGTCGCCCGGTGCCGCAAAAGGCACAAACAACACCTTGTCATCTACCCGTGCGAGGGCCTTCCCCTCAGCAGCCACGCCGGTTATTTCAACCTTTTCAAGCAATGGCAGGTCTCTTTTTTTCTTTCTTCCCAAAACAATGTCAATTTATTCTACAACATTACAAATACAAAAATAAGCGATATTGATTAACTTTGCACGTTTAATCAAAGACTTATTGCCATGCAGAAACTTAGTGAACAGGAACAGTTGCGGCGTGAAGCCTTGCAGGAGCTGCGAAATTTGGGCATAGACCCTTATCCTGCAAGCACATATGAGATCAACGCTGCGGCTGCGGATATATTAAAAAACTTTCCGGACGACAACAGCTTATTTCAGGATGTGCAGATTGCCGGGCGCATCATGAGCCGGCGCATCATGGGCAGCGCTTCTTTTGCAGAGCTCCAGGATGAGAGCGGCCGAATACAGATCTACTTCAATCGCGATGAGATCTGTCCCGGCGAGGACAAAACAATGTATAACACGGTTTTTAAGAGGCTGACCGACATCGGCGACATCATCGGGGTCAAGGGATTTGTGTTTACCACCAGAATGGGTGAGGTCACCATACACGTCAAGGAGTTCACCATCCTGTGCAAGTCGCTTCGCCCTTTGCCCATCGTGAAGGAAAAAGACGGGAAGGTATTTGACGCGTTTACCGACCCTGAGCAGCGTTACCGGCAGCGGCATCTCGATCTGATTGTCAATCCCGAAAACCGCGAGGTGTTCCGGCAACGGGCCAGATTGATACAGAGCATGCGTGACTATTTGCTTAACAGGGGTTACCTGGAAGTGGAAACTCCCGTGCTGCAACCCATTTATGGCGGGGCCGCAGCCAGGCCATTCAAGACTTACCACAACACACTGGACACAACTTTATATCTCAGGATCGCCAACGAGCTATACCTCAAACGGCTTATTGTTGGTGGCTATGACGGGGTTTTTGAGTTTGCCAAGGACTTCCGCAATGAGGGGATGAGCCGTTTTCACAACCCTGAGTTCACACAGATGGAGCTCTATGTGGCCTACAAGGATTACGAATGGATGATGATGCTCGTGGAAGAGATGGTGGAAAAGATCGTGACGGATCTGCACGGCACAACAAAAGTACAAGTTGGTGATCACGAGATTGATTTTACACGGCCATGGAAGCGTTACAGCATGTATGAGGCCATTGCCCATTTCACAGGCACTGATGTTTCAGAAATGGACGAGGCTGAGATGCGCAAATTTGCTGACAGCCTTGGTATTGCCACCGATGACAGCATGGGGCGCGGCAAGCTGATCGATGAGATATTTGGCGAAAAGTGTGAGCCGAACCTGTTGCAGCCTACCTTTATCACGGATTATCCTGTGGAGATGTCGCCGCTGGCCAAGAAGCATCACAGCAAGCCGGGTTTGGTGGAGCGCTTTGAAGCCATCTGCAACGGGAAGGAGATCTGCAATGCTTTCAGCGAGCTGAACGACCCCATCGACCAGCGCCGGCGCTTTGAAGAGCAAATTGAGCTTGGCCGCAGGGGTGACCCCGAAGCCATGGTGCTCGATGAGGATTTCCTGAAAGCCATCGAAACAGGAATGCCACCAACGGCAGGGCTGGGCATCGGGATCGACAGGCTGGCAATGATCCTTACAAACAGGCCCAGCATACAGGACGTGCTATTCTTCCCGCAAATGCGCCCCGAAAAGTCGGCAAGCGCGAGCACTGCTGCCCATGAGTTCGTTCACGCAGGCATTCCCGAACAATGGGCAAAGCTCATCGAACAAGCCGGTTACACTGACAGTGCATCACTGAAAGAAGCAAATCCAAACAAACTGTTCAATCAATTATGCGGACTGCGGAAAAAGCTGAAAATTAGTGATCCCCCACCAAAACCCGAAGAGGTCAAAGAATGGATCAGTGGCACTCAAACTGAATAACCCATAGGTTTTCGTATATTTACATTTCTTCATTCGGTTGAAAAAATAAGTGTCTATGCCCATTTTAGGTTCCATCATCAAACGAGCCATTGAGCTGCGCGGCAAGATGCCCGCAATTTTTCAGTGGCGCAACCCGGAGAAAGCTCAGAAAAAAGAGCTGAGGAAGTTGCTGAGTAAAGCTGCAAGCACGGCTTTTGGTGAACATTACGGCTTCGAAGACATGCTGAACAGCAAAAACCTCCTTAACACCTATCGCAACCGTGTGCCCATACACGACTATGATGACATTTTCAAAGACTGGTGGTACAGAACATTGAACGGTGAACCTTATGTTTGCTGGCCCGGAAAGGTGCGCTACTTTGCGCTCAGCTCAGGCACCTCCGGCGCGTCGAGCAAGCATATACCGATAACCACCGCCATGCTCAAAGCCATAAAAAAAACCAGCGTAAAGCAAATATTTTCACTGGCAAGGTTTGATTTCCCAAAGTCGTTTTATGAAAAAGGGATACTCATGCTTGGAGGAAGTACGCATCTTAACTACAACGGAACTTACTTTGAAGGCGATCTGTCGGGCATCACCACAAAGAATATCCCATTCTGGTTTCAGCACTTCTATAAGCCAGGCAAAAGAATCTCCAAGGAGCGCGACTGGCCAACAAAACTCAACGAGATCATCGCAAAGGCTAAAAATTGGGACATTGGTATCATTGTAGGTGTGCCGGCATGGTGGCAGATTCTGATCGAAAAGATCATTGATCATTACAAGGCTGACAACATCCACGATATATGGCCAAACCTTTCCATATTTGTTCACGGTGGCGTATCATTCGGTCCTTATGTAAAAGGCTTTGAAAAACTGCTGGGCAAACCGCTCACTTATATTGAAACATATCTTGCCTCCGAAGGTTTCATTGCTTTCCAAAGCAGACCGAACACCAATGGAATGCAGATGGTGCTCGATAATGGCATATTTTATGAATTTATCCCGTTTAACAGTGATAACTTTGATGCACATGGTGAATTGCTTTCAGGTGCAAAAGCATTAAGCATCAGCGAAGTAGAAGAAGGGCAGGATTATGCCTTGTTGTTGAGTTCCTGTGCCGGCGCATGGCGCTACATGATTGGAGACGTCATTAAATTCATCAATCTCGAAAAGCAGGAGATCATCATCACAGGCCGTACCAAGCACTTTCTGAACCTTTGTGGTGAGCATATGTCGGTCGAAAACATGAACATGGCCGTAAAAATGGCTGAAGACCAGCTGAATATTGAAGTGCGTGAATTCACTGTCGCCGGAATCAAACACGGCAGCATGTTTGCACATAAGTGGTTCATTGGCACCAACAATGAGGTTGACCCCGAGCTTCTGAAAAACCAAATTGATGAAAACCTGAAAATGCTGAACGACGATTATCGTGTCGAAAGAATCGCTGCGATAAGAGATGTGGTTGTAAAGGTACTTCCTTGCAGTGCATTCTACGACTGGATGCGTTTAAAAGGGAAAGAAGGAGCCCAAAACAAATTTCCACGGGTTATCAAAGACCGTGTACTTGCAGACTGGGAATCATATTTGCAATCAAAGGGATATGTGATGTAATATATGACAAGAGCAATATTAGAAGGAGCATTCCTGGGTTTATCCCTGGCATTCCTTGTCGGACCTACATTTATTTCACTGATACAGACAAGCATTCAGCGAGGATTCAAAGCTGGTGTTCAATTCGCAATCGGCATTTCCCTCAGCGACATCAGCCTGATTGCTCTTAGCTACCTTGGGCTGCTACAGATATTCAGCAGTGCGCAACAACACCTCACACTTGGTATTGTCGGGGGCAGTATCCTCATCGCTTTCGGCATCATTACGTTCAAAAGAAATTATTCCATCCCCACACATATCCCGATCACTGCAAGAGTCAGCTCCGGAAGGTTCTTTAAATACTTTACAAAAGGATTTCTGCTCAACATCCTGAATCCATTTTTGCTGATTTTCTGGATCGGTGTGATGGGGCTTGTAAGCGCAAAATACACCATCCCCTCCAAAGAAGTGCAAGTCTTTTTCAGTGCATGCATTGTCACTGTTTTCAGCACAGATCTTGTTAAAGTAATCATTTCCAGAAAGATAGGAGAGAATCTTAACAAAAAAAAGCTAAAACTGCTGAACCGTTTTGCCGGAAGCATGCTGATCCTTTTTGGAATCATCCTGATCTTGCGGGTCATGTTTTTTTTATAGAAAACATCTAAAAAGAGACAGCGAACTGTTTTCTTTTTTGTAAAAAAAAAAAAAAAATGGCACACCCATGTTGTGTAGGCAATTCATGATTTGTCTTTACGAACCACGAAAAACGATTAAAAAACATACCCCCATGAATATCCGCGTAAGATTTGCA
>SLDN01000090.1 GCA_007125275.1 Bacteroidales bacterium
CAGCATCCATTTCGCAGTAGTGCAGTTTCTCTGTAAGATCGGGCAGGTCTTTCTCCACCAGCGCCTTGGTGCGCCGGAGGATAAATGGTTCAATGATTTTTTTTAATGCGGACTGCTTGTTCTCATGGCCGCCTTTTTCGATGGGGATAGCAAAAGATTTTTGAAAGAATTTGCGGTTCCCGAGCAACCCCGGATTCAGAAAATTGATCTGTGCCCACAGGTCGGTGAGGGAGTTCTCAACGGGTGTGCCGGTGAGCACGAGGCGATTTTCGGCTTTCAGGCGCTGCACTGCCCGCGACACCTTCGAGTCAGGGTTCTTGATGAGCTGGCTTTCGTCAAGTATGGCATAAAAAAACTGAAAGTTACCAAGGAAGTCCAGGTCGTTGCGAACCATGCCATAGGTTGTTAGCACAAGGTCGTGCTTCATCAGGACTTCAGGCCTGGATTCCCTGTTTTGCCCGTAATAGCGGATGCAACTCAGTCCGGGCGTGAACTTCCTGATCTCGTTTTCCCAGTTGTGGATAAGCGACAGCGGCATGACAATCAGTGAGGTGCGCCCGGCATGGTGGGCGGTATTTGCAACATCGTTAAACAGGTCGAGTTGCAGGCCTTCCTTGCTGATTGGTGCGTGGCGCAGGGGCTCTGGCCGGTAATTCAGCTTGTGCTTCCACAGGAGTGTCAGGCATTGCAGTGTTTTTCCCAGGCCCATGTCGTCGGCAAGGCAACCGCCAAAGCCTTGCTCGCCAAGCAGATGCATCCAGGCAAAACCCTTGGCCTGATAGGGTCGCAATATGTCTTTCAATTCCACAGGAATGTCCGGAAGCGGGATGCTTTCTTTTTCGATCAGACCCACAAGCTTTGCAGACCGCTGTCTGATATCCGACACCTGGCCTTTCTTTCCGGAGGCAGCTTGTCCGGGCTTGTCCTCCCCGACCTGATGCACATCATCGATCAGGTCGTTGAAAATGGTAAAATGATGCTTTTGCAAACGGATGTTTTCTTGGTCCGGCTTGCCAAAAGCCAGCAGCCTGCTGTACTTTGCAAACCATTCTTTAGGCAATATGGCGATCTCGCCATCGGGCAATTGATACCGCCTGTTGCCTTTCAGTAAATGCTTCCTTAACTTGGGAAATGGGATGCGATGCTCACCAAAAATGGCGTAAGCAAATACATCAAACCAGTCGATTTTGCTCGTGAACTGCATTTCTATCCGGATGTTGCCGGTGAAATACCTTTGCTGATGAAAGTTCTGTTCGATTTGAACGCCATGCTCCCTGAGCGGTTTCTCATGACTTACCAGCCAGTCAATGGCCCGGTGTAAAAGATGATCTTCGGTGCTATCTTCGCCATAGGGTTCCCCTTCAAAAGCTTCGTTTGCGTTTATTCCTGCTTCATCAAATGCCTGTTGAAATGAATGACGGATAGAAGCTTTGAATCCGTCTGTTTCTTCCGGTGCTGTGTCAAGCCTGAAAACAACTTTATCTGTGCTGATAAGCCCGTTGTTCAGCAAAAATTCGATGATGCTGCTTTCTGAATCTTTATCTCGGATTGTTCTTGTGAAAATGAATGCATTGTCGCGACTTTGAAACTCAACCCAGCAAGGTTTTTCGTCAGGGTGCCTGCACTGCTTGTCGTCATATCTGAATGTCAGCAAGAATACCGGAGTGCCTGTCCAGTCATTTTCGAGTTTAAGCACCGGGATGCAAGCCGGTTTGTTATCTGCCAGCTCAATTCCTTTAAGTCTTACTTCATACTTTTGAATGGCTTTTGTGACGAAGCTTCTGAAGTAGTTCTCTTCTGAAGATTGAGGAATGCTGATGTATTCTTTTGTGAAAAAAGGTTTGGCTTTCATCCCTTCCACACCATCTTCGAGCCGGAACACTTTGTCGCCGACCAGCAACCAACCCGGTTTGTTGACAAGCACCAGCGACCGGGAACCCAGGTCCGTCGTCGGACCGTCTGCAGCATAACGCAGGCTTAGGCGATACCTGCTGCCGTTTGCATCTTTCTCAAAATGAAAGACTGCTTTTGCCACTTCTTCGATGATCCGGACTGGCCGGGAGCGCACATGCTCGTTTTTTTCACCTTTATAATAGAGTGGAACCCCTGCATCCCTGAGTATAATCAGGCTTTTGTCGATGCGGGTCTGCACATAAGGAATAACCAGCGCTTTCATGCGGGCTTCATCGAGTTCCGCATAAAGCTCTGCCGGTGTTCGGGCTTTTTTTGAGAATTTTTTAATGAGATGCATGTCAGCACATTCATCGAGCAAGACAAAAACTTGTTTTTCTGCTTCGTTTAAGGCTTTCAGATGCTTCGGGATGGTATGCAGGTGCAGGCGTTGGTTAAAATAGGATAACTCGCCGGATTTATTAGCATGCACAAGGCAGGGGGCCAATATTGTGCCCAACTTGTTGTGATTCTGGATGGTGAAAACGATCTTCTCCTTAAAACCCGGTGCAATTTCAGAATTCGCAGACATGCTATAACGCAATTTTATATTTCTCTTGCTGTGAAAATCAATCATTCCGGCGTGTGCACACCGATAGCCATGCAAATGTAAGGGTTTTTGGTTTGTTTGTTGTGTTGTGAAAATTCTTCCGGGCACATCACTGTTTTACTTCTACGCGCGTTTTCGGCAGGCACTCTGGATATTCTCGCTGAAGAAATTCCACCAGTTTCTCGCGCACGACCACCCTGAGCTCCCAGGCATCTGGTGAGGTGGCGGCGCTCATCAGGGCGCGCAGCTCGAGGGTGTGCTCTTTGGCATCGGTGACCTGAAGCACATTCACTTTTTTATCCCAGTATTTATTTGCCTCCAGCAGTCTTGTAAGCTCTTTGCGTAAGGCATCTATCGGTACGGTATAATCTGTGTATATGAAGACCGTGCCCAGGATATCAGCCGATGTGCGTGTCCAGTTCTGGAAGGGGTGCTCCAGGAAATAGGTGGATGGCACCACCAGTCTGCGTTTGTCCCAGATACGGATCACCACGTATGTCAGGTTGATCTCTTCTATCCAGCCCCATTCGTTTTCAACAATTACTACATCATCGAGTCTGATGGGTTGTGTGATGGCGATCTGAAGGCCGGCCAGGATTGTACCCAGGGCTTTTTGTGCGGCAAGACCGAGAATCAACCCGGCAATACCGGCTGAAGCAAATATGCTGATGCCGATGTTGCGCACTCCTTCAAATTGCATAAGGGTGATGCCCAAAGCGATCACTATGAAAATAAAAACCAGTATCTTTTCCAGGATGTTGTATTGGGTATGCAGCTTGCGCATCCGCAGGTTGTCCGGCACCGATGTATCATAGCGCTTCAGAAAATTGATCTTGGCAGTCCTTATAAACCCAATCGCTGCCCAGGTAATGGCAATCACCAGCAAAATGGAGCTAACGATATGTATCGCATGGCTAAATTCGTCCGGAATCTCAATAATACCAGGTGCAAAGCCCTTGATAAAAAGAGCCAGCAATAATAGCAATATGGGTAAAGTAAAGCGTTTTATGTGTTTCATAAATTTATGGTTCATGGTTTATGGTTCATGGTTAATGGTTGCAGGTTGTTCGGTAACTTGTATAAGTTGTTTCCTGGTGTTTTTATAGTGCTCCCAATCAAAGGCCGTCAGGAAATCTACTGCTTTAACAGCGCCAAGCCTGAATAGTTCGCGTTTTGTTTCTGCTTGCATGTCAAAATCCAGGACATTAAACTTTCTATTGCCGTTTTCATCGAGTTGGGCGTCGCAGTCAATGCTGCAGATCAGTTGTTTGTAATCTGCGTTTTTCAGGATGAAGTCGTAGTCGTGCAGTTGCCGCATGGTGCTGATCATTGCGCTGGAGTAGTTGCTAATATTTTTTACTTCTTGTGCTTCTGTGCGCCAGGTGCTGAGCTTAGCGCCAAATGTTGGTTTGGCGGGTATGCCATTGCGGTGAAACACGTTGATGGGAAAGTTCGAGAGCATGCCACCATCAACAAAATGAACGGTTTTGGGGATGATGCCCCTGTATCCGGTGTGTTTGCGCCATCTGGTCTGTTCGCGTGATAAGTCCGGATCCTCAACTGCGCCAGCGTTTGGTATGTTGTTCACTACCAAGGGTTCAAAAAAGAAAGGGATGGACATGGAGGCTCTCACAAAAAGTGATGGATTGACGGTATCGGGCTCCTTCCAATAGAGTTCAGCCATCTCAGGAAAAGTGATCTTGCTTTTTGATGTGATGTCGGATGCGATGATCTTTAAGCCTGCCTCGCGCTTGATTTGTTTGCCATCTTTGCGGTTGTAGAGATCAGGCAGTTGCCTGCGGTGATGTCTGAGGTCTGCTAGCGTCCGGATGCCGCTGTCCTGCAAGGTCTCATCAATCCAGTTCAGGAAATCATTACCGGGGTTCAGTCCGAGATGATGCATGATTGCCTTGTGGACGCGCCGGATGTGCCAAACAAAGAGTGGGTATCTCCAGCTTTCGCTATTGAGAAAGCGTTGCAGGAGTTTCCACAAACGTCTGTCGCCATCAACGATCTCAAAAAGATTCTTGCTGCCAAGCATTTCCAGGGTTTTGAGCGACACGGGCTCACCCACCTTTCCCAAACCGGCCATCATCATGGAGTTGATTGCACCTGCTGAGGCTCCGGCAAGGCTGAAAAACCGGATGCCTGCCTGTTCCATGATGTAAGTGTATCCCAGCAATGCAATACCCAACACGCCGCCGCCTTCCTGAACAAGGTCAACATACTGATAGCCCTCTGCGTCAACTATGTCAGAGTATGCCTTTTTATCGAGACCGGCTTGCTGAATTTTTTGGAGCAGGGCTTTTATCTCCGGATGGCTGATATATTGATTCATTCTGAATTATCTGTTTGATTGGTGATGCTAAGATATTAAAATATCATGAATATTAGTATCTTTACGCCGAATTATTGATGATTACCTAATTAGCCCGGAAATACTTATGGCAGATAATACAATCAGATCTTCTGAAGCCGGTTTAAAAGCAGCTGACAACACAATCCAAAAACAAACAGAAGATGCCTTATCAAAGGAAAGAGCTTATTTTGAGCATCTCTTCTATAGCATTCCTGCTGCTCTTGTGCTTCTGGACAACAACGACTGCATTAAAGATTTCAATGAGGCCTTTGGGAAACTTTTTCTCTACACAATTAAAGAAGTGAAGGGACAACCCATCAATGATCTGATTGTGCCTCCCCATTTAAAGGAAGAGGCTGAAAATGCCACTGCGAATGTGGGTATTGGTGAAACGATCTATTTTGAGTCTGTCAGGAAGCGCAAAGATGGCAAGTTGGTTGAAGTGGCGATCACCGGCAGGCCTATCATTGCCAAAACCGGGCAGCTGGCAGTGCTCGGCATTTATCAGGATATTTCAGATCGAAAGCTTACTGAGAAAATGCTTATAGATAATGAAGCACGCCTAAAGGAGCTCAATGCTACAAAGGATAAATTCTTCTCAATCATTGCTCATGATCTAAAAAACCCATTTAGCGGTCTGATTGGTTTCAGCAGCTTGCTTTCAGAAAAAATGCGAGAAAAAGATTATGCAGGCATTGAAAAATATGCTGAAATCATTTATGAGTCATCAACCCGCGCCATGAACCTCTTAATGAATTTATTAGAGTGGTCGCAGGCACACACCGGAAAAATTGAATTTAATCCTGAATACCTTGTGATACAGGTTTTGGCTGAACAGGAGGCCTTCCTGCTGAGTGAATCATCAAAAGAAAAATCTGTTCACATAAAGATCAATATTCCGAACTCACATATCGCTTACGCTGATAAAAATATGGTTGGCACTGTTATTCGCAACCTGATTTCCAACGCCGTAAAGTTTTCGCATCCCGGTGATGTTGTTCTGGTTTCCTCAAAGACAGACAACAATCATTTGATCATATCCGTGGAAGATGAAGGAGTCGGCATCCCTGAAAAACAGCTTATTAAGCTTTTTAGAATTGATCAGGGATTTTCATCACCCGGCACATATAAGGAAAAAGGGACTGGAATCGGCCTTATCCTTTGCAAGGAATTTATTGAGCGTCATGGCTGCGACATATGGGCAGAGAGCGAGGAAGGAAAAGGCAGCGTATTTAGCTTTACCCTCAGCACAAGCCCTGATTGACTAACGAATGAGCATCATCTTTCCGGAGATGCTTTTCCCGTTTCCGAGCTGTAAACGACCTATGAAAAATCCTTTGCCGTTAGCCGGTGCAGTAAAATTGATTTCGTGCATC
>SLDN01000184.1 GCA_007125275.1 Bacteroidales bacterium
TAACCCTGTAAATCGCTGATTCATGGGCGAATGTGCGGATCACCATCTCGGCAAGTTTATGCTGTATTGCGCCAAATGTGGCGATATGCACACAAAACTGCTTGCGCTCGTTCGCGTATCTGACTGAGTCGGTGATGGCCATCTTTGATGCGCCAATTACATTGGCACCGAGCTTCATCCTGCCCATGTGCAATATGCTGAGCGCGATTCTGAAGCCCTCTCCCCTTTTGCCAAGCAAGTTTTCAATAGGAACTTTTACATCATTGTAATAGATCTGAGCCGTGGATGAGCCTTTGATGCCCATTTTATGTTCATCAGGTCCTATCACCACACCCGGCATGTCGGAATCAACGATAAAAGCACTGAGGATGCGGTCATTATCAATCTTGGCAAATACCACCTGCGTATCACAGAAACCGGCATTCGTGATCCACATTTTCTGGCCATTGAGAATGTAGTGCTTGCCGTCTTCTGACAGGGTGGCTGATGATTTCCCGGAGTTGGCATCGCTTCCGGCACCGGGCTCAGTGAGGCAATAAGCACCGAGCAGTTCGCCTGTGGCCAGTTTTGTAACATATTTCTGGCGCTGTTCTTCACTGCCATAATACATGATGGGCAGTGTGCCTATACCGCAATGCGCCATAAATGCCACTGAGAAGGAATAGCCGGCACCAATGGTCTCAGCAGCCAGCATCTGGGTAACGAACGACTGTCCAAAGCCACCGTATTCTTCCGGAAGCGAAATGCCCATCAGACCAAGCTCACCTGACTTCTTGAGAATCTCCTTCATCAGTTCACGGTCGCCTTTGTCCAGGTCATCAAGCCGCGGATGCACCTCTGTTTCAAGAAAGTCTGCACACGTCTGCGCAATCATTTGTTGTTCTTCATCATACTCCTCAGGTACGAATACGTCTTTGGCGTCCACTTCCTGCACCAGGAACTCACCACTTTTTAAATATCTCTTTTTCTCCATTTTTTATCTGTTTTATTATTGTTGACAGGTGTTTAGTTGCCCAGGGAGAGGGCGATTAGTTCAGCTATGTCGTAATTCTTAATTTCATTTTCACGGTTCTTGTACTTGATTCCGTCTGTCATCATGGTCATGCAGAATGGGCAGGCTGTCGCAATGATCTCCGGGCTGGTTTCAAGAGCTTCTTCCGTTCGTTCAATAAAGACTTCCTTGTCGCCTTTTTCGGCCTCTTTAAACATTTGTCCGCCACCGGCGCCACAGCACAATGCGAGGTGTCTGGTCCTCTCCATTTCTATGAGTTGTCCGTTCAAAGCCCTTATGACCTTGCGTGGCGAATCGTATATGTCGTTGGCTCTCCCCAGGTAGCAGGGATCGTGATAGGTGATCCTTGCCCCGGAAAACTGCCCTGCATTGGGCTTCAAGTCACCATTATCGATGGATGATTCCAAAAACTCCACATAGCTGATCACTTCGTAATGACCACCGAGCTCGGGGTACTCATTCTTGAACACATTGTAGCAGTGCGGACAGATGGTGATGATTTTTTTGATTTCGTAAGTCTCGAAAAGCTCTATAAGCTGGAGGGCCTGCATCTGGAAAAGCATTTCATTGCCGGCGCGCCGGGCAGGGTCACCCGTGCAGGTTTCCTCTGTTCCGAGCACAGCATAACTGGTACCAAGGTAGTTCAGTATGCTGGCAAAAGCCTTTGTCACTTTTTTATACCTGTCGTCGAAAGCACCGGCACACCCTACCCAGAACAGATATTCGGGATTTTCTCCTCTGGCGGCAAGTTCCGCCATCACGGGAACATTCATTTTTTCTTTTGTTGACATGCATTGTAATTATTATCCTGCCCACTGCAGGCGGTCTTCGTTTGAAAATTGCCAGGGCGCACCATTGTTTTCTATGTTTGAGAAGGTTGCATTGATCTCACCGGGGGCAGAAGCTTTTTCCATAACCAGGTAGCGCCTGAGCTCCAATATGATGGCAAGAGGATCGATGTTAACAGGGCATTCCTGTACACAGGCATTGCAGGTAGTGCAAGCCCAAAGCTCTTCATCCTTTATGCGGTCAAACAATGTCTGTCCGTCTTCAGCATCCTTTCCATGCTTCCTGATGTATTTGCCGACTTCCTCTATCCTGTCGCGCACATCCATAACAATCTTCCTGGGGGATAGTTTTTTACCGGTGATGCTGGCCGGACAGGCCGATGTACACCGACCACACTCGGTACAGGTGTAGGCATCCATTAACTGTTTCCAGTTCAGGTCCGTAGCATCTCTTGCGCCAAACTGGCCAATGTCTTCCTCCGATGCAGAAGCCTCCGGCTGAAGGGCGGCATTTGGGTCCAGCATCATCTTGACTTCATTGGTGATGGCCGGCATGTTTGACATCTTACCCAATGAACCAAGCTTTGCATAATATACATTTGGAAACGACAGGAACACGTGAAAGTGCTTTGAGTATGGAATATAGTTCAGAAAGATCAATACGCCAATAATATGAAACCACCAGCCGGCGCGTTCAAGGACAATGAGGCCACCATCACTCATTCCGGCAAACAATGGATGCATCAGATCGCTGATCAAAAATGAACCCATTGCCGCATAATACTCGTTGCCACGGCCTTGCAGCAAGCCATCGGCGGCATTCATCACCAGTATCGAGGACATGAGGAGTATCTCTGTGACCAAAATGATGTTGGCATCTGATCTTGGCCAGCTGGTCATCTCGCGGTTCCAGAAGCGTCGCAGTTTGATGATGTTTCTGCGCGCAAGAAAAACAACACAGGCCAATATCACCAGCACGGCAAAAACTTCGAAAACAGAAATCAGGATGGGGTAAACGCCTCCCAGAAATGCCAGAATGCGGTGGGTGCCAAAAATGCCATCAAGCAATATTTCTATCATTTCAATATTGATCACGATAAAGCCAACATAGACAAAAAGATGCATGATGGCGGAGATGGGTCTCGTGGTCATTTTCGACTGACCGATGGCAACGCGAAACATGTTTTTCCATCGTTGGTCCTTGTTGTCGTCAATGCAGACAGGCTTGCCCAACTTAATATT
Organism: Bacteroidales bacterium; assembly: GCA_007125275.1. The sequence continues at coordinate 3,043 of SLDN01000184.1, forward strand.
GCCTGCAATGCGCTGTACGTTTTTTGTAAACAGCCATGCAGCAGCAATGAGAAGCAGGCTAAAGATAAAGTTTACGATCATGGTTATGAAGCTTTGGATTCTTTTACGGCCTCAACCAGCTGTGGCAGTATTTTGGCTGCATCACCAACGATGCCGTACTGGGCAGCTTCAAAGATGGGTGCATCCTTGTCGTTATTGATGGCAACGATGTATTTTGACGAGCTGATGCCTGCAAGGTGCTGTGTGGCACCGGATATTCCAATGGCAAAATATACATTCGGGGCGATGATCTTTCCGGTTTGTCCGGTATGCTCTTCGTGCGGGCGCCAACCCTCGTCCGACACAGGCCGTGAACAGGCTGTAGCACCATCCAGCAGCTCAGCCAGCTCTTCCAGCGGCCCCCAGTTATCGGCGGTCTTCATACCACGGCCGCCTGAGATCACTATTTCAGCATCTGCAAGCAGCACCTTGCCGGTTTGTTTATCCTGTTCTTTGATGGTAATGGCTGAGCTTATTCCTTTGAGTTCAGGGGTAAATGTTTCTATAACAGCATCTGAAGGAGACTCAAAAAGGTCGAAGGAGTTTTGTGTGAGGGTAATCAGCTTGACATCCGTTGTTAATTCAGTACGGGCAAGTGCGCCACCTGAAAAGACGCGTTTTTTGATCACAAAAGGCGCAACGCTTTGCGGCAGCTCATGGGCAGCGGAGCAAATTGCTGCTTTTAGCCTGACAGAGAGCCTCGGTGCTAACGACTTACCGCTATTATTATTGGCCATTACAATAACCTGTGCCGATTCTTTGGTGCAAATATCGGAAATTACCTTCGTGTAGGTGCGGCTGTCAAAGTCCTGCAACTTATCATCAGTTACTGTGATGATTTTTTTTATGCCGTAGGTTGCAAGCTTTTTAAGCTCCTCCTCCTCTACCCTGCCAATAGATATGGCGACGGCTTCAGCATCAAGCATTTCAGAGACCTTTGCTGCGTATGAGGCAAGCTCAAACGACAGTTTTTTAAATTTTCCGTCCCAGTTTTCTGTGTAAACAATTACTGACATATACTTTTGATGTTAAATGGTTCGACAAGAATGGATCAAATCACTTTTGCTTCGTTTTGCAGCAATGTGATCAATAGTTTTGGGTCATCGGCATCGATGAATTTGCAGGCTGCCCTTGGCGGAGGTGCTTCAAAGCCGTGAAGAGCGGTTGCCGGCTCAGCCTGTTTGGGCTCAGATACCTGGATGGGCTTTTTCCTGGCCAGCATGATGCCGCGCATGGCTGCTATTCGTGGTTCTTTGGCAATTCCCTTTTGAACGATGCCCACAAAAGGAGCTTTTACAACCAGCTGCTCCTTGCCGCCGTCTATTTCGCGGGTCACATTGATTTCACCACCGGAAACATTCAAGCCTGAGATGCCTGATACTGAGGTATAATCCAGAAACTCGGCCAGCATACCGCCAACGTTGGCCCCGTTGTAATCGCTCGATTCGATGCCACAAAGAATGATATCAAACGAGCCGGCCTTCACCACTTCGGCGAGCTCTGCAGCCACCTGCATGGCATCTGTGGCCTCGGTGTTCACGCGATAAGCATCATCGGCACCAATGGCAAGGGCTTTGCGAATCGTAGGCTCTGAGGTTACGGGACCTACATGGGCTACCGATACCTTAGCGACACCGCTCGAAGCATCATCTTTCAGTTCCAGCGCGCGCGTAAGCGACAACTCATCCCAGGGGTTGATCACCCATTGAATGCCGGCAGTGTCCAGTTTCTTGCTGTCGTCCGTAAACTTCACCTTCGTGGTGGTGTCAGGAACATTGCTTATGCAAACTAAAATATTCATAAAAGAAATGTTTTATGTGGATGTATTAAACTTGTTTAAAAACGGGTACAAATATAGCAATAATTAAAAACTGAAGATGCCTTCATGGCTTTACTTTTTGCCCATCACGCGTTCTCTTTCCGCGATATCGTCAAAGCACTCGCCCTGGCACGTAAAACAGCTCTGGATGAGTGTTTCGCTGATACCCATGGTTGAGTAACCGCCATCATGGAAGAGGTTCTGCATCGTTACTTTTCTTGTCAGGTCAGAAAACATCATGACGCAAAAGTTTGCACAATCTTCTGAGGTGGCATTGCCTAAAGGCGACATACAATGGGCATAAGCATAAAAGCTTTTGAATCCTCCCACCCCGGTTCCTGCTGTCGTGATCGTTGGTGACTGTGAGATGCTGTTGATTCTTACCTTGCGTTTTTTACCATAATGATACCCAAAGCTGCGCACGATGGATTCGAGCATTGCTTTCGCCTGCGCCATGTCACTATAGGTTGAATAGGTGCGCTGGGCTGCAATATAGCTCAATGCAACCACCGACCCCCATTCATTGATGGCGTCCATTTTGTAAGCTGTTTGCAATACCTTGTGAAGCGAGATGGCCGATACATCCAGGGTTTTATTCAGGTAGTTGTAATCAAGGTCGGTGTAGTGCAGTCCCTTGCGCACGTTCGGCGACATACCGACTGAATGCAAAATGAAATCGAGATTCCCTCCCAGGATGTTGCGACTTTCGGTGATCAGGTTCTCAATTTCGTCTACCTGCGTAATGTCAGCGGATATCACTTCACTGCCGGTTTGCTCGCCCAAACGAAAAATATCGCCCTTTCTCAATGCGATGGGTGCATTCGTAAGTACAAATGATGCACCTTGTTCGTGTGCCTTGAGGGCAACCTGCCAGGCTATTGAGTGTTCGTCAAGGGCACCAAAAATGATCCCTTTTTTTCCTTTAAGTAGATTTTCTTTCATAAGATATAAAGATTTAGATAATTAATTTCGAACATTAAAGATAAGCTCTTTTGCTGTTTCCAGCATAATTTTTGTAGGTTTTTCTCCTCCAAGCATTTTTGCTATCTCCACAATTCTTTCTTCACCCAAAAGATTTTTGATGTATGTATTGGTTTTGTCAGTGCCTGTAGCCTTATAAACCAGCAGATGCGAATTGCCTTTTGAGGCGATCTGCGGCAAATGCGTAATGGTCAGCACCTGCATTTTTTTTGCCATTGACTCGAGGATCATGGCCACCCGGGTGCTCGTTTCACCGGAAATGCCTGTATCTATTTCATCAAAAACGATAGTTGGCAGCAAATTCCTGGATGATATGATGTTTTTGATGCTCA
>SLDN01000087.1 GCA_007125275.1 Bacteroidales bacterium
CATCCACGTAGGAAAAAGAAATGGCACAGTGCTGGCCATTATGGGGTGGTATGGCATGGGCATAGGCCAGCATCCAGTTAATGTCGTCGCCATCCTCATCGTGTATCATCCAGCCAAGCGGAGGAAACACACCGCTTTCAAAACCCTCAAAGGTAAATGGCGGCACGTGTTGAGCGGTGCCTTCCAGACTGATCTCCACGGTACCTCCATTGCTTTCGATAACGAAACTTCCAGAGAACTCTCCATCCTCAAAAGGTTCAAAAGCCAGCGAAAAGACATATTCTTCACCAAATACCAGCGATACATCATCAGCGTTAAGAGTCGTGGAAAAGTATTCTCCGGTGAAATATGCATCGCTGATGGTCAGAATATCCGCACCTAAATTCCTGATGATAAAGTTTTGGCTGGTCACCCAGGTGTTTTCGGGGATGCTTCCCGCATAAAAGCTGTTGTTGCTCAACCAAATAAGAGGCTCTTCCATGGCGGCCTGCACAGATATATCATCAATGGCCACTGACTTGGCAAACTGGTTATTGCTATCAGTAGAGTGACGGAACCTGACGTATATTTCTTCACCGGCATAGCTTTCCAGCGGAAGCATGGCGGGCAGAAAATCATCCATAATCGATTCGGCACTCAGCACCAGCCCTGGTTGCCAACTTTGGCCATAATCGTCACTTACTTCAACGTAAAGGGTATCATGACCAATTACTTTATCGGTTTTGTTGAAGATATTTCCATTCTGCCAGTAAAATATCAGATCAAGGTTTTGGTCTGCTGGAAGTTGCAGTGGGGGGGTGATAAGAATGGCGTCAACGGGGTGATTCCAGCGTGCCTTGGCAGCAAAAAAGCCTGAATTGCTGTTTGTGGTTGTTTCCCAATGCCCGTCACGGTTGATCCAGCCTGCAGGTGGCACCATCCCGTTATCTTCTTCAAAGCCTTCCTCGAAGGGAAACTGTGTTACCGGAGCATAAGCAATTGTTTCAAAGCTCCATACGGGACAATCCTCTGCATCGCCATAACTATTGTAAGGTACGATTTGCCAATAATAGGTTGTGCCATATTCGAGTACCGGGCTGGTGAAGAACCTCAGTGCGCCTACATCCTCACCATCAACGACATTGGTCGGAGGGTTATCCGTTCCCAGGTACACCTTATAGCCATCTGCAAACACAGATGGCCCCCACTGGAGGCGTTGTGTAATAAAGGCGTTTTCATGGCCGTCAGCAGGAACGGGTTGCCCTGCGGGTTGTGGAGGTGTTTCCTGATATACCGGTGGTGTAATCACATAGTCGAGATAAACCTGCGGCACACCACTAAAACCAATATAGTTAGCACCCTGGGCGTCATCCAGATCAACGATATACCGCTTGAAAGCGCGTGTCAGCGGGGGGTTAGCCAACTCAGTCCAGTTTTCCATGTCCGGCGAATAGCTGACGGTTAGTTCGCCATCCTGAAACTCTGAAGCGAAAAACACCAGCTGGTCTCCTTCCTGAATGTTGATCTTTGGCGTAACCAGCCTGCCCGGCTGACCGGCATGCTGCAGGCGGGCGTTGCCGCCACCGATGTATCCGCCAAATCCACGTCGTGTCCAACTGTTCTCATCCACATACCACTCATCGGGAGGGAAAGTCGTTTCCTGGAAAGTCTCTATGATGGAAAGCTGATGAACCGCATGGCCCTCCATCAGGACCTGTGAGAGGTCTGCATCAAAATTGCCGGTAAAGCCACCAAATCCAAGATAATCACCCATCGCATCCGGGGTGAAACTGATGTTGACGTTCTGCGACTGCCCGGGCGCTATGCTGCCGGTAAAGCTGCTGTAAAACGGCAGTCCGGGTGCTTCAAATCCATCAATCACCAGGTCAGCCGTGCCAGTATTATATATATCTACATTCAGGCTCTTGCTCTCATTCTCCCGAATATACTGAAAATACAATTGTGAAGGAATAACAGCTATGGCCGGGCCATCAGGCATTTCATCAAACCAGAAACGGATATTTGGCCGGTAGCTCAGCACAGTGCCCGTAGCCGGAGGATTGTTTACGTCATAAGGCGGGGATATGTCCTTAAAAGCCAAAATGCTCTTGTTATCATCGGTAGCAGAGCTATAGAACTTCGAGTTCAAACGATAGCCAGGGGTGTTTTCCTTTATGGCAATCAACAAGTTATCGTTGTTATTATATTCAAACGGATGCATCAGCGGAATTTCAACCCATCCCGGTTCATTCATCACAGAAAGAGAACCATGATACGCCAGAGTCAAACCCTCAACTTCAAAGCCGTATAATTCCTCCAGCTGTGTATGTGCCATGTAGATGGTGATGTTATCAGACCATTGACGGCCACCATTGTAATAATAGGCAATTTTGGTGATCCGTTGTCCCTCAATATCAAGCTCTTCCTGAAGAAAAATGCTTTGGGAGTAACTGTATGAGCGATAAGGTTCTATGGGCAGGCCGATGTCTTCAAAGCTGTCCTGGCCGATTTCGATATCATGTGTCTGAGCATAGAGCCTTATGCTCAATGCGATTACAATCAACAATGTAAGAAAAGTAATTTTGCGCATAGGTAATGGTATTTAAATAAAACTATTCATTGTAGATACGGAGGTGGATATAAAAAGTTGTTTTAAGTTCAATCTTCGCACTGATGGCAAGCCCGGCTGGCAGCGTATACCACGGCACCGGCTGAGCAGTCATGATTTCACAGCGACGGTCATTTCCCTTTTACCGGCAGGTCCCGGTGGATGTTTCAGGGCAAAGCCACAGGCAGTCAGTGCCCGTTTCACACTGCCTTTGGCACTGTATGTGACCAGCATGCCACCGGGTTTCAAAACTGAGTGTAACCGTCCAAAGGCCTCTTCATCCCATAGCTCCGGCTGAAACTGCGGTGCAAATGCATCGTGAAAAACGAGGTGAAAAGACGAAGAAGCCAGTGGAGCCAGGTCAAGGCCTACCTGCCACTTGCTAAATGTAAAACCCGGTGATATAGGGGCCGTTTTCCCAAAAGGAAGTTCGTGCATCTGTAAGAATGCTTCAGAAAACTTCCCTTTTGCAACCTGCTTGGCATAGTTGAGTTGCAATACTTCCTCCTGGCTTAGCGGATATGGTTCAAGCCCAAGATAGTTTAGCCTTAATGCCTTTTTTTGACAGTATTCAAGGCTGAGCAGTGCATTCAGTCCGGTACCAAATCCAACCTCAAGTATATGGACTTCTTTGGAGCTTTCGGTCAACGGCGCAAGTCCTTTTTTGATAAATACGTGCTTCGATTCACTGATTGCACCATGAACAGAGTGATAATGCTCCTTCCAATCCGGCAGGAAGAAGGTGTGTGAGCCATCAGCCGTAACCGTTATTTTCCTGTTATATATCTCTTGTGTCAAAACTATTTTTTTGTCAAAAATAAACAAAACTATCAGATATTTTATTTATATGTATGTGATTTATTTTTAATTTCGGACTTTTACTCAAACAAACAAGAAGTGCGGCAACTGCTGCAGGCACATAAACAACTAATTTTTTAAAACAAACATTATGAGCAGAATACAAACATGGGCTGCCCAAACACGGGCGAATTTTCTATTTCTGGCTGTTTTTCTGGTTGCCATCGGACTGGCATATTCAGCCAAATATGAACCTGCGAGCGCCTTTAACTGGCTGCATGCCATTCTTATACTGGTCGGAACCATTTCAGCCCACATCTCGGTTAACCTTTTCAACGAATATTCCGACTATCAAACCAGGATAGACTTTAACACAGAAAGAACCCCTTTCAGTGGAGGCAGCGGGATGCTACCGGCCGGAAAAACCAAACCGCTGCAAGTAAAAATAGCAGCCTGGGCTACATTATTGTTTTCTGCCGCCATTGGCATATACTTTAGCATTGTGTCACATTACTCCATCATCATCATTGCCCTGATCGGTGCTTTTGCCATCGTTTATTATACACCACTCCTTGCAAAACTACTTCTTGGTGAGCTCTTTGCTGGACTTGCCCTTGGCAGTTTGGTAGTCATTGGTGCCTATATCGCCATGACCGGAACCCCAGGGCTATCAATTGCAGAAGTGTTACCGCTGGAAGTTTTGCTGATTTCCATCCCTCCCGGCATACTTACGGCTCTGCTGCTGCTGCTTAATGAATTTCCTGACGCAGAAGCTGATAAAGCCGGGGGAAGAAAGCATATGGTAATTAAGTATGGGAAGAAAATATCAGCCCGGATTTATGCTGCTGGAATGTTTGCGACCTTTGCCATTATTTTACTGATGCCTTTGCTTGGGCTGTCCTCATATTGGCTATTGATCGCCCTTTTGCCACTGCCACTGGCTATCAAAGCCTCGCAAACAGCACTCACTCACGGCAGCAACATGGAAAAACTGATGCCGGCACTTGGCATGAACGTCATGGTGGTGTTGGGCACAGACCTCTTGATTGCCATAGCTGTGATCATACAGCTGTAATCATACCGGTAAGGTAATCATAGCCAGATAATTGCCAGATTCGCCCCGGTATAGGATTTCCGGAATAAACCCGCAGTCATCTGCAACACCACACAAATTGTCCATGTCGGCAAACAGCCATGGAAACGGCTTACTGCTGTAATGCTTATATGAAAGTCTGTATTCAACCTCTCCATAATATTTGTCACCCATAGGAAGCAAAACAGAACCGTCTTCTTCCCGGTACATATACATAATGTCGGTTGACTCAAGAATGATGCTGCCTCCTGGAGTTAGCAATTCCCTGGTGTGTGTAAATAATTTTTTTAATCCATGAAGATTGGCGGCCATCCCAATGCCATTCATCAGGAATAGCAAGGTATCAAATTTTTTACCGGCGAGATCGAACAAGCTGACACATTCAGCTTGTTTTACGCCCCTTTTCTTCATCACCTCCACGGCACCGTGAGATATGTCTATGGCATATACCTGATGCCCTCTTTTTTGCAACTCCAGTGCATGTGCGCCCGCTCCCGCGCCAGCGTCGAGCACGCTTCCGCGACAAGCATCCAGTGCAAGGCGCTCCCACTCCGGCATCTCATCAATGGCACGAAAGAAATAGGATACAGGCAGTTCTTCCTGCTCAGTAAACCCGGCAAGTTTTGTGCGCACATCTATAATGTGTTCCTTGTCGCCATCCAGGAAATCCCTGAACGCCAGGCCAAATAAATCGGTGGTAAGCTCTTTCTTCACGGGTTAAAAGGTTAGGGGTTCAGAGTTTCTGGTTTCTAAATTTCTAATTTCGAGCTTCGAGTTTCCAGCTTAATATTGTCCGGCATGGCGATGCAGCAAACAAGCATCCCCATAGCTAAGAAAGCGGTAATTATTTGCAAGGGCGTGATGATAAATGTCTTTCCAGTCAGGGCCGGCAAATGCGGCAACAAGCAGGAGCAATGTGCTGCCGGGCAGGTGAAAATTCGTTATTAAGACGTCAGTCAGTTGAAAAGGGTAGCCTGGCACAATGATCATAGCGGTGTTTCCCTTCAGGTAATCTAATTTCCTTTTTTGAGCCCATTTCTCTAATGCCTTTAAGGCCGTTACCGACTCCGGCAGTGCTTCTTTCCATTCATATGGCGCCCATTGCGATAAATAGAACACGTCGTCTTGCGGCTCATCCCCTGCAAGCAATCTTGCGCCAAGCCAGTACAGGCTCTCTAGCGTGCGCATGCTGGTCGTGCCAACACATACAATTTCTTTCTTGTGCTGATATTTGTTATCAGCATCTACATGGTGTATGATGGACTGCAGCAGCTGTGTGCTGATACGAAACTCTTCCTGGTGCATCGTGTGGCCATCAATGGTTTGGCTGGTAACGGGTTTAAAGGTACCGGCGCCTACATGAAGGGTCAGAAATTCTGTATCGATGCCTTTGCTTTCAATCTTTTTCATCGTTGCCGGCGTAAAATGCAAGCCGGCCGTCGGAGCAGCAACAGAGCCTTCGTTTCGGGCAAAAACGCACTGGTAACTTTGTTTATCGCCAGCCTCAGCGGGTCTGGAAATATACGGTGGCAATGGCGTTTTGCCAACCGCTTCCAGCACCTCTCCAAAGCTCAGGTGGCCAGGCTCCCAGGCAAAATTGATGATGTAACCATCGCTCCTATGTTCTTCAATACGTGCCTTCAAAAGAAAAGTCTCCATGGGGTGCCGGATTTCCAACGTGCCGGATTTCCACTTTTTCGCATTTCCAACCAGGGCAA
>SLDN01000201.1 GCA_007125275.1 Bacteroidales bacterium
CTGAACTCTGAACTCTGAACTCTGAACTCTGAACTCTGAACTCTGAACCCTGAACCCTGAACCCTGAACCCGTAACCATTCACCTATGAAGGCACTGATTTTTGCAGCAGGTCTTGGAATGAGGCTCAGACCACTTACCGATAAACTTCCGAAAGCGCTGATACCAGTTGCCGGAAAGCCGATGCTGCAGTGGGTGATCGAAAAGCTCATTTCCGGCGGTGCGACCGATATCGTGATCAACGTACATCACCATCCGGACATCCTCATCGATTACATCACCAATTTCAAATACCCGGGCATACAATTTCATATTTCAGATGAAAGAAATCAACTGCTTGATACGGGCGGTGGACTAAAGAAGGCCGAAGTTTATTTGAATGGCCCTGATCCGTTCATTGTCCATAACGCAGATGTGCTCAGCAATATCAATTTGAAAGAGATGCTCGCCTTTCACAAGAGTCAAAAGCCGCTGGCCACGCTGGCTGTTTCATCCCGCAACACATCCCGCCATTTCCTGTGGGCTGATGACCGCCTGGCCGGTTGGGAAAACAATGTCTCCGGTGAGCATGTTCTTTGCCATCATAACACAAAAAACACATTAAATCCATTGGCATTCAGCGGAATACATATCCTGAGTTCTGATATTTTTTCCCTTATCAGCGAAACAGGCAGCTTTTCTATAAAAGACCTGTATCTTCGTTTGGCTGCATCGCATCACATCGCACCTTATGAACACGATCCACGCTATTGGTTCGATATCGGCAGTTCGGAAAAACTGGCAGCGGCAGAAATGATGATGGCAATGCACCCGGAACGGTTTTGCTGAAGAAGTAGACGTTTTGAGATAGAATCCGCAATGGGGTAAGTTGGGCAGAACGCCGGACTAATTAACAATGAACCTGAAATTATAAACCAAAAACCAGAAAATTGATATATTAATGCAAAGTTTCCTTGAAGAAGTCAGTCTGTACATCCTTGAAAAACATCAAGACACAACCGGTGATTTATGTATTGTTACCCCCAACCGCCGTGCCGGACTGTTTCTTCGCAAACACCTTGCCGCCAATGTCTCCAAACCGATCTGGGCACCTGAAGTCCTGAGCATCGAAGACTTTATCAACAGGATTTCCGGTATGGCCATCAGCGACAAAATGGGCTTGCTTTTCGAGTTTTACCGCGTTTACAGGGACATGGAAAAGGACGGCGCCGACGACATTGACGCCTTTTTTAGCTGGGCGCCAACCCTTCTGGCTGACTTCGACGACATCGACAGCGCGATGGCAGAGCGGGGAAAGCTGTATGAGTTTCTGGGAGATATACGATACATCGACACATGGAATCCGGATGGTTCCCCGTTGACTGAATTTCAGCAGAACTACCTTGATTTCATCAGGAAATTGGGGCATTACCATGTAGCACTGGCTTCGCACATGACCGGAAAGGGGATGGCCTGGCAGGGACTGTCATCGCGAAAGGCAGCTAACATCATTGAGGCCGGTGATGCTGCTTTGCCATGGAAAAACGTCGTATTCGCCGGCTTCAATGCCCTTACGCAGGCCGAAGAATGCATCATTCATACCCTGCTGAAAGATGGCAGGGCAGAGTATATTGCTGATTCTGATCCTTATTATGAAGATGATGAAAGTCACGAGGCGGGACGCTTTATCCGCAAATACAGGAAGAAGTTTTCGTTGCCTGAGCGGGAAAATCAGCCGGGGTTATATGCCGGGATAGCCAAAAAAATCCGTCTCCTGGGCATAGCCAAAAACGTAAACCAGGCGAGGCTGGCCGGAAACCTGTTAAAGCAGGAAGAAGTACTGTCTGCCAGCGAACAAACTGCCGTGGTGCTTGCCAACGAAGCTTTGCTGATCCCGCTGCTCAATGCCCTGCCTGCCTCCGTGAATGCCATTAACGTGACCATGGGGTATCCGATCGAAAAAACCAATATGTACCGTTTTTTCGACAGCCTGTTTCACCTGTTTTTGCATGGTGTGCTCATCGGGAAGGAGGGCTCTGTCAGCTTTTATCATAAAGACCTGCACCGCGTATTTTCCCATTCTCTTGCCGGATTGTTGTGGGATTCGAAAAAGGGAAAAATGCTTTCGACTGCCCTATTGCAGAAGCTGGCAGCATCAAATAAAAGCTTTTGCACCTTTGAGGAGCTGGCCGGGATGTCGAACCAGGCTGAGGCGTTTACCAGTGCTTTCGGGTTTCTTCAAACAAACTGGCAGCAAAAAACCGAAGAGATCTTTCCTGCACTGCTCGATCTGGCGGCTTCTTTTGACCAATTGTTCAGGGATAAGGCGGCTGCTTCGGGCAGCGATATCGTGCAGACGCCATTTTTTGCCGATTTTGAGTCGTTGTATTACTTTGCAAGCATCTTCAGGCGTCTGAAGGATTATTTGAATGAATTTCCTTTCCTGTCAGAACTGAAAACCCTCTACCGGATGATGCGACAAGCAGCTGCTGAGACCAGGCTTGCTTTCCTGGGTGAGCCGCTACAAGGTCTGCAGGTCATGGGGATGCTCGAGACCCGTAGCCTCGACTTCAAAAATGTCGTGCTGCTCTCGGCCAACGAAAATATCCTGCCAAAGCCAAAAAGTGTGCAGTCTTTCATCCCTTTTGAAGTGAAAAAAGCCTTCGGTTTGCGTCTTTATCAGGAACAGGATGCCATTTTTGCCTATCATTTTTACCGGCTGCTGCAGCGCGCTGAAAATATTTACCTTATTTACAATACCCAGAGCGAAGACATTGGCAGCAGCGAGAAGAGCCGCTTCCTCACACAACTGCAATTTGAACTTCCCGGATACAATGCTGAAACGCTCATCAAAGAAGACATCGTTTCCATGCCCCCGCAAACAGGACAGGCTGAGCAGGAGATTGTTATTCCCAAGACAGACGACATCATGTCGCGGCTGCATCAAATCGCCAAAACCGGTTTTTCGCCTTCTGCCCTGAGTCGCTATGTGAACTGTCCGTTGCAGTTTTACCTGGAAAAAGTGGTTGGCTTGGATGAGTCGGATGCCGTGGAGGAGACGATGGAAGCCGCAACGATAGGTTCAGTGGTGCATGCAGCCCTTGAAGAGCTGTACAAACCTTACACAGGCCAGGTTCTCAAAACAGAAAACCTGCAGGAAATGAAAGGGAGGCTTGAAAAAAGTCTTCAACAAAGCTTTCAGAGCGAATACAGTGGTGGCAACATCAGCTCAGGTAAGAATTTGTTGCTATATCATTTGGTGAAGAGATACATTGAAAATCAGCTTAAGGCCGAGAATGAATATATTCGGAAAGCCAGTGAAAACAATCAGTTCCTTACTGTCCTGGCACTCGAAAGCAAGCTGAAAGCCACTTTGCAGGTAGCGCTCCCCAGTGGAACAACTGTTGATGTGCTGATTAAGGGTCTGGCTGACCGCATTGACCGTCTGGGCGGTGTGGTGCGCGTGATCGACTACAAGACCGGTCGCATCGGCAGCAGCGAACTCTCTTTCAGGGAGTGGGAAGAACCTTTCACAAACAGCGATAAAGCGAAGAACTTCCAGTTGCTGTGTTATGCCTGGATGTATCATAAAATGCACCCTGAACAAAATGATATTGAGCCGGGCATCATTTCAACCCGCACGCCTGCGAAGGGCTCTCAAACGATGAAGCATCCGGGAGGGAAGGGAGTGTTGCAGCCGCAGCACCTTGCTGAAGTTGAGAAGGCCCTGCATCAGCTCATCAGTGAAATTCTGAATCCGTCGCAGGATTTTATCCAGACGCAGGATGTAGACAAATGCAAATATTGCAATTTTAAGGTGCTGTGCGGCAGGTATCAGGCTCTCTGAAACAGCTTTCTGCCTTCTTCAATTACTTTGTCCAGCCCGGCAGGGTCTTTTCCGCCTGCTGTGGCAAAGAATGGCTGGCCGCCGCCACCTCCTTTGATATGCTTTGCCAGTTCCGAGACAAGCTTGCCTGCATGAAGCTCTTTTTCTTTGATCAACGATTCATCCATCATCACCAGGATACCGGGTTTGCCCCCAGACTCGTGAGCCAGCAGCAGGAATAGCTTTGGCAGCCTGCCTTTGATCTGGAATGCAAGGTCTTTGGCGGCTTTTGCATCCATATTCACCTTTTCTGCAATAAAGTTTACGCCACCCAGGTCACGGGCATTGGCGATCAGATTATCAGCGATTTGTTTGAGGTTCGATTGCTGCAGGGAGGCAAGTTCTTTTTTCATCTGATCGTGCTGATCGATAAACTGCTTCAATGCGCTGATGGTGTCTTTGGGTTGTTTCAGCAGCTCTTTGACGGCTTCCAGTTCGTCCAGCTTTTTAAGATGGAACTCTTCGGCTGTCCTTCCCGTGACGGCCTCAACGCGCCGTATGCCGGCGGCAATGGCTCCTTCTGACACGATGGCAAACAGGCCGATCTGGCCGGTGGCTTGTACGTGGGTGCCGCCGCACAGCTCTGAGGAGAATGTATTGTCGAAGGATACCACCCGGACTTTCTCGCCATATTTTTCACCAAAGAGTGCGGTGGCACCCATCTGCTGGGCTTCCTCCATGCTGAGCTCCCGGTGTTCTTCCATGGGGATGTTCTCGCGGATTTTTTCGTTCACCAGCCTTTCAACCTCGCGGATCTCCTCTTCTGCCATCTTGCTGAAGTGAGAGAAGTCGAAGCGCAGCCGCTGTTCGTCAACCAGCGAACCTTTCTGTTGAACATGGCTTCCCAGCACGGTTTTGAGTGCAGCGTGCATCAGGTGGGTGGCCGTGTGGTTGTTGGCTGTGAGCAGGCGTTTATGAGTATCAACGGTGGCTGCCACCTGGCCGGAAAATTGCTCCGGCAGACGGGGCATCACGTGGATGCTCAGGTTGTTTTCCTTGCGGGTGTCAATAACAGGATAGCTCTCCCCATTGATGACAAGCCGTCCGCGGTCGCCTACCTGACCACCCGATTCGGCGTAAAACGGGGTTTTGTCCAGCACGACGTGATACAGTGCCTTGCCTTTGGCGCTCACCTTTCTGTAACGTACCACCTCTACTTCTGCCTCCAGCTGCTCGTAGCCCAGGAAGCGGGTCTCCTCCTGCCACGGGCGCAGCTCTGTCCAGTCGTCAGTGGAAATGACGGCAGCGTCGCGGCTGCGGCTTTTTTGTGCGGCCATGCCCTGCTCGAACCCCTGCATGTCGACCTCCAGACCTTTTTCCCTGGCCATCAGATCAGTGAGGTCAACAGGAAAGCCATAGGTGTCGAACAGCTCAAAGGCAAACCGGCCATCCACCACTTTTTCTTCAGGATGCAATGAAACGTACTGTTCAAACTTTTGTATACCGGTTGATAATGTCCGCAGGAATGCCTGTTCCTCTTCGGCAATCACTTTTGATATCAGCTCTTCCTGGGCTTTGAGCTCCGGGAAGGCATCGCCCATTTGCCTGACCAGCACGGGCACAAGACGGTTCACAAAGGCTTCGTCGAGTTTGAGAAAGGTGTAGCCATAGCGCACGGCGCGGCGCAGGATGCGTCGTATCACATATCCTGCCTTGTTGTTGGAAGGCAATTCACCATCGGCAATGGCAAAGGAAACGGCACGCAGATGGTCGGCCACCACGCGCATGGCTGTGTCGCTCTCCGGCGAGTGACCGTAGGCTATGCCCGAAAGCTTTGCCAGTTCTGAAATGTATGGTGTGAATACATCGGTGTCGTAATTGGATTGTTTGTTCTGCAATACCATACAGAGGCGTTCAAACCCCATTCCGGTGTCAACATGTTTGGCAGGCAGGCTTTTTAAGGAACTGTCCGACATACGGTTGAATTCTATGAATACGAGGTTCCATATCTCTATAACCAGCGGATGGTCTTTGTTTACGAGTGTTGCGCCGCTGACTTCTTTTCTCTGGGCATCACTGCGGATGTCAACGTGTATTTCGGAGCACGGACCACAGGGGCCGGTGTCGCCCATCTCCCAGAAATTGTCTTTCTTTGATCCGTAAAGGATCCTGTCTTCCGGGATGAAGGCTTTCCAGAGCTCCAGTGCTTCGTTGTCAGTATCTAGTCCTTCGTCTTTAGCGCCTTCGAAAACAGTGACATACAGGCGGTCTTTTTCAATCCCGTATACTTCGGTCAAAAGCTCCCAGGCCCAGGCAATGGCTTCCTTTTTGAAATAATCGCCGAAGCTCCAGTTGCC
>SLDN01000042.1 GCA_007125275.1 Bacteroidales bacterium
CGGCTGGTAAAGGAAGCCCGAAAACAAATACTGTTGAACAACTTTGAGGCATGGAAGAAAGACACCACTGCCAAAGTAACACAACGCTTGTAAAATAAGCTTATCTTTGCGACCGTTTACTCCTGCATAAGAAACTGTGTTTAAACACATAAACCGGGAGCACTTCAGAAATGCTTAAAAAGCTCGATTATTACATCATAAAAAAGTTTTTGGGGACATTTGTATATGCCATTACCCTGATCATTTTTATTGTGGTGATATTTGACCTCTCTGAAAAAATTGACAATTTCATTGAAAACCAGGCCACATTGCGCGACATCATCCTGGTCTACTATGTGAATTTCATCCCCTACTTCATCAACCTCTTCAGTCCACTATTTACTTTTATCACCGTTGTGTTTTTTACGTCACGGATGGCATTCAACACTGAGATCATCGCCATCCTGAGTTCGGGTGTCAGCTACAGGCGATTGCTGGTGCCTTACCTTATATCGGCGGTTTTGCTGTCATTGGTATCGATATACCTTTCAAATGTGGTCATACCGCCAGCCAATGAAAAACGACTGGAGTTTGAATATGAATTTGTAAAAAAACCGAGCTCTTTCACCGGCCGCAATGTACACATGCAGATCAGACCGGGCATATTTGTGTATCTCGAATCTTACAGCGAAAGAACACAAACAGGCTACCGTTTCACAATGGAAAAAATCGAGAATGGCAATTTGAAGTACAAGCTTTTTGCCGACCAGATAAAATACAATGAAGAAGAGGAAAAATGGACCATCAGGAACTATAATGAAAGGATGATTGATGGCCTGAACGAACAACTGCGTTTTGGCAACAATCTCGACACCTTGTTGCTGTTTACACCATACGATTTCACACAGAACCTTAAAGACATGGAAACCATGAACTTCAGGGAGCTGAATACCTTCATAGCCAACGAGCGCCTGAAAGGTTCTGAAATAGTAAGTTTCTATGAAGTAGAGAAGCACCGCAGACTAGCATTCCCATTTTCAACCCTGGTGCTGACACTCATAGGCGTGGCCCTCTCAAGTCAGAAAGTGAGAGGAGGCATTGGGCTGCACCTGGGAGCCGGCATCACACTAAGTTTCTCCTTTATCTTGTTCATGCAGGTTACAACAACTTTTGCAACCAATGGAGATTTGCACCCCATGCTGGCAGTTTGGATACCCAACATCATTTTCGGGATACTCAGTGCCTACCTGCTAAAGGTTGCTCCGAAATAATTGCTTAATCGGATTTCTTTACGAAAAAGTCCGGCAAGAGGTAGCCAAGCAAGCCACCCCATAACATACTCAAATAAGGGTTGGAGGTAATCCCGCACGAACCGGTTTTACATCCTATAAGCGCATAGTAAGCATAACCGCCCACTACACCCAATATCACAAAGGCGCCTAAAACCCACAAATACCTGCGTGAGTCAATACGACGGGGGGAGAACCAACTCCCCCCCCTGTCGCCTTCCTTATTGCTTTGAATTCTTTCTGATTCCATAAATATCGAGGGTTACAAACAAGTTACATCCTGATAGGTTATTCGGTAACTTTCAGTACGTCTTCGATGGCCTTTTGCAATGCTTCTTTTGGCAATGCGCCGGTGGCCATCTGTGGCTGCGCATCCATGGGTACAAACAAAATGGACGGGATGCTCCTGATGCCAAACATGCCGGCAAGCTCTTGTTCCTTTTCGGTGTCTATTTTATAAATGTCAACCTTGCCCTTGTACTCTTCCGAAAGCTCTTCCATAACAGGAGTCAAGGCGCGGCAAGGCGCACACCAGTCAGCATAAAAATCAATGATGCAGGGCCTTTCGCCTTCAAACTTCCAATCTTTGTTGCTTTCGAAATCAAATACTTTTTCCTTAAAAACTTCTTTTGTTAAATTTTCCATAATGTTTTAAAATAGTCGAACATGTTGAAACATATTTCAACATGTTCAGAGGTTCATATATAATCAGTTAATTTTCTGTGAGATACTGCCAGAGCGAAAAGCGACTCTTGCTGTTTTAAAGATGGCTTTCGATGGCGGCTCTGAGCGTTTCCTTCTGTTGCACACCAACATAGCGCTCAACTACTTCACCATCACTGAACAAAATGAGCGTAGGGATGCTTCTTACGCCAAAACGGGCCGCAATGGTTCCGTAATCATCCACATCTACCTTTGTGATGGTTGCTACATCACTGATCTCTAAGGCAAGCTCTTCCAGAATGGGGTTCTGAATGCGGCAGGGAGGACACCAGGTAGCCCAAAAATCAACGAGCACAACACCTTCAGAGATCGTTTGATCAAAAGTGTCATCGTCAAGGTTGATAACAAGTCCTGATTCAGCGTATTCAGAATTGCCCGCAACCGAAAGGGTGTTGCCACTGACAAGCGAATAAACCACAAATGCCGTTGCAAGTATGCCAATGAGGATGAACAGCGGCTGATGATTTCTTTTTTTGGGAGATGTTGATTTCATTTCTTTGGGTGATTAAGGTTTGGATTGATTGATTTATTTATTTATTTTTTTTCAAACTGACAGATATAACAAAAAAACAGAACAATTGTTTTGTAGCGTAAGCACTAACAAAAATCCATCACATATAACGCATGCAGCTATCTGTATATTTTAATACATTAGAGTGCTGTTTGTTAAAAATACATAATACTTATTTCCTCAAATTATGCGGAAATCATTTGCCGGTTTATCGTATTGTACTTGCAAACACCTATGTTTGGCAGGGCCAGGGGCATACAGGGAACCATTGTTATGCCTATTCGATGCCTATTCGATGCCTGCAAAATGCTTCATAAACTGCACGCGCAGGAATGCAGCAGGGTTATCTGTCATCTTCTGACTCATTTTTCCTTTGAAGTCTGCGATTTTATTGTACTGATGCTTTTTCATCCATTCGGTCATTTCATTTTGGATGATATCGAGCTGATCGAAGCCGTTTTTATAAAGTGTAGAGCAGACTTGAACGGC
Organism: Bacteroidales bacterium; assembly: GCA_007125275.1. The sequence continues at coordinate 2,992 of SLDN01000042.1, forward strand.
GCTGGCACCGGCCAGAAGTTGTTTTATAACACCTTTTCCGTCGTGCACACCTGTTGAGGCACACAGATCAGCTTGCACCTTGCCGGCCATGATGGCGATCCAGCGCAAAGAAAGGGTAATCTCTTCAGGGTCGCTGTAGAGGTGGGCAGCTTTAATGCGGAAGTTATCAATATCGATATCCGGGTTGAAAAAGCGATTAAACAGCACAATCCCGTTTACACCGCTCCATGAAAGTTTTTTAATTGTGTTGGCCAGGCCGGAAAAGTTTGTACCGATCTTTAATGCGATTGGAATGCTTATCTGTTTTTTCACATTTTCCACCACATCAAAATAGAGCTTCTCGTAGGTGACTCCCTCTGTATTATCGTTTGAAGGCAGAGCAAAAACATTTAGCTCCAGTGCATCTGCGCCTGATTCCTGAATATTCTTTGCAAATGCAGGCCATTCTTCTGCACTCGTACAGTTGATGCTGGCAATTACCGGAATGGAGAGCTTTTGTTTGGCCTCACGGATCAGGTTAAGATATTCGTCAAGGGTGTGTTCCCGGGCATAATTCCTGATGTAGTCCTCTGCTTCTGTGTAGCCGCTTTGTGTGTCATCATAGGAAAACATTTTGCGTATCTCAAACTTGATCTGTTCTTCAAACAGTGATTTGAGGACTATTGCACCGGCACCTTTTTTCTCAAAGATTTCGAGGTTGCCAATGCTTTTAGTAAGGCCTGAACTTCCCACAACCAAAGGGTTCCTGAGCTTCAAACCCAGGTAATTGGTAGATAGATCTATCATAATATGCTATTTTACCTGCTAATTAATGAAAATGCATTTTGCGGCAACAAACCTACATGAATTTTCTGAAATTCACAATAAAAATCACATGCATATTGAACCGTTAAAGTATTTTTTTTAACCGAACGCCAATTTTTATTTTACCGGAACAAAACACTGCATCATAAAGCCATCAAGGTATATAGCAATAATTCAACATTCGGGCTACAACATTGCATGGTCCTCTTCATTCAAACAAATCAAACAATATGCCCACTAATGTATTATATTTGCAGCCCATTTATTGAAATGGCTTAAAAAGACACACACATGAACAAGCCGATATTAAAACACAGTGAGCAATCCAACCAGCCGGAGGCGATCAAGCTATCGTTTCGCAAGCTGATGGAGCCTTTGCTCGTCTTGTTTAACAAAGCGGCTGGCAAGGTGCTTACAGACAAGCATTTTTACATTGCCTACAGCATTCCGGGTGGCGTATACGGTTTTTTTGATGATCATGCAGTCAGCAAACTTGAACTGGATGCCATATCTCTTGCCATCAGGCAAATGATTGAAAACAAAGAAAAGATCAGGCATGAGAAACTTTCCACCGGGAAATTGCTGAAATATTTTGACAACCACAACCGGCCAGACATATTGCACCTCATCCACTCCAAAACACCACACATTGAGTCTGAAGGCTTTCCCCTGGCACATTTAAACGGGTTTGGAGAGTTTTTTCCCAACTATATCAACGAAGATTACGAGCGTTTGCAGCACTTCAGGCTGATGCCTTTTGGCAAGGGTTTTTTCCTGATTGCCGATCCTGTTTTTTTTGAACGGGTAATGCCTGCAGAAACCATACAGAGCAAATACTTCAAAGGTTTCGAGGAAACAGAAGAGACGATGAAGCATCTTGGCATTGCAAGCTTTGCCGAGCTCAATGACATTATTTCCGGCGGCAGGCTGCCGGAGTTCATCAAACTGTCGGAGGCCTGGCAAGCCCGGCGTATTTCGCGGATCGCCGATGCTATTTTATCCCACGAAAACAGCCCTCGCGTGATTTTCCTGGCCGGGCCAACTTCATCGGGCAAAACCACCTCAGCCAAACGGCTCGCAATCGAGCTGAGGGTAATGAAAAAGCAAGTCCAAATATTGTCACTTGACAATTATTACCTCCCGCACAGCAAGATCCCTGATGACCCAATCACGGGAATGAAGAACTTTGAACTGATTTCGGCCCTTGACCTCAAACTCTTCAGACAAAACATCAATGACTTGCTTGCCGGCAAGGCTGTCAAGCTGCCCAGATATCATTTTGACGGCAAGGGGGCCATCTCCGAAAAAACAGCGACAGAGATCACCAAAGACACTTATCTCATCGTAGAAGGCATCCACGGCCTGAACCCCGAACTCTGGCATGACGTCATGGACGTTGACTCCTTCAGGCTCTACGTTTCAGCACTGAGCACACTCAACATCCACGACCACCTGCCGCTCTCAACATCCGATAACCGATTGATGCGCCGGATGATCAGGGACCAGCTGTTCAGAGGCTATGGCTTCAATGAAACCATAAGCCGGTGGCCCGACATCATGCAGAACGAATATCAAAGCATATTTCCTTACCAGGAAAGCGCACACGCGATCTTTAACTCCGCCCTGGTCTATGAACCGGCAGTGTTTGCACACTATGCACCACATATCATACAAACACAAAACAGCGGTAATGAGCTGATAAGCGAAGAGGCCAAACGCATCATCCGCATCCTTTCATTGCTTATCCCAATCGACCCCGTCGACATCCCCCCTACCTCAATTCTTCGCGAATTCATCGGTGGCAGCAGCTTTAATTACTAAAAACCCAAAAATTAGCTATAAACGTATGTTTAAGGAATGAAAAATATTTCATATCTTGTGCCACTTTTTGCAATTCCTTGTTTATTCATCATACCTTAAAAAGCAGTGTTTATGAAAAAACCAATGATTACTATCCTAATGGTAGTTTCAGTTGCAGCCTTTGCTGTGGCCGGGGGTTACCAGGTAAGTCTGCACGGGCAAAAACAGATTGGGATGGGGCTGATCGGCACCTCACTCAACCTGGATGCCAGCGCGGCATTCTATAACCCGGCAGGACTCGCTCTCATGCCTGATCAAATCAGTATTATGGCGGGTGCCAGCGGCATTTTTGGCAGTACCGCCTTTCAGGCACCGAGCCCGTCTGTTTACCAGGCACATACAGACAACCCCATGGGGACTCCCTTCTATTTTTATGCCGCCGGGATGATCACCGACAAGCTGGCCGCCGGACTTGCCGTC
>SLDN01000144.1 GCA_007125275.1 Bacteroidales bacterium
GGATTGCAAAATCATCGATGTCGAGAGCTCCGCGTCCTTCGCTGGCGGGGACTGACAAATAGTTTTCATTTTTCCCGGGCGTGGTTAATTCATACAGTCTTGGATCGTGCTCGCCGGAGAGCGTCATGGCGTGCATGAAGAAGTTGGTATGTATTGAAGCATTCAGGATATTCCGGATCTCGGCAAAGTCCCACTGCGGGCTGGGGCGTGAAGGCCCCCACATATTCCTGTGCCAGTCGCTGTCGGCATCGGTGATGAAGGCATAGGATGGTTCGGCCCAGTTGGTGCGTGCCAGGTCAACGAGCTCCAGCACCTCAGCGTATCCTCCAGTAAAATTGGCAGTATGCAGCTTAAGTCTGGCGTTAACGGCATAGGTAAATGATATCCATTTTTGAATATCGCCTTGGTAGATATGATCTTCGGATGATGTCATTGCGCGGTCGGTGTCGCTTGCCTTGCCAAGCGCTTCGAGCGCTTCGTCCAGGTATTTTTCTATTTCTGCATAAACGACATCCTGTGCATCATATTTGGGATTATAGATTCCTGTAAACGCTTCCAGGATGGGCATATCCCCGAACATGTCGGTAGCTGTAAGGAAGGAGAATGCCATCATGGTTTTGCCCACACCGATGTAATTTTGAGAATCTTCATCTCCGGCGAATTCAATCATCTTTACGGCGTTCCCGGCCACGTCAAAATAGTGGCGGCGCCAGGCGCCAAAACGCAAAATGCTGCGGTAATCCCAGCGGTCCCTTACGGCGTTTGTGCCAAACTCAGTGGTGACGTATTGTGTAATGTAGGAGGTTGTCTCGCCCTGGGCATAATGTGCGTATGCCATATTGCCTAAAATGGCGGGCAGCATATAATTTGGTGTTGTCCTCTCATCATTGTCGAGGGATTCATTGACGTCAAGAAAGTCTTCACAACCCCAGAACAACATGGTGAGCAACAGGAATATGATTGATTTTTTCATTGCTATGTGTTTTTTTAGTTTTCAGATCGATTCGTTTATGGTTCTTAAAAACCAACATTAAATCCAAATGTTACGGCTTTGCGGTGTGGCACCTGGAAATAGTCGACACCCATGGTGCCTGCTCCACTGGCTCCGCCACCCGGACCGGCATTGTTCACCTCCGGATCGCCACCCGAGTAATTGGTGATTATAAAGAGGTTTTGCATATTCAGGAAAACGGAAGCATTCTTCATCCCCATCCGTCCGGTGATCCTTTCAGGCAGGTAATATGCCAGGTTGATGCTCCGCAGGCGTATCCACCAGGCTTCTTCAACGAAATTGGAGCCTGCCAGAATGTAATAGTTCTGAAAAAACTCACGATTCAGTATGATGGGGGTTTCATTGGGGAGGTAAGAACCATCCGCTTGTTCTACCACACCATCAAAAATGAACTCTTTGTTGCGGTATTCTTCAAGCATGGAGTGGTTGCCGCTGGATAAGAGAAACTGCCCGGTAGCATTCATGATCTCAGCACCGTATGTTCCGTCAATCAGGAAGGAGATTTCAAAGTCCTTGTAGCGGAAATTGTTGTTCAGACCATAATAGAATTTTGGTTCACGGTTGCCGATGTAGCGCTTCTCTGAATCGATGATGGGATAACCGTCTGCATCAACAATGACTTTTCCGTCGTCGGTGCGCGCATAATCGGTACCTACGATACCAAAAAGAGGTTCTCCCAGCCATGAACTGGCGATGGCTTGTGATGAAACCTGGCCATAGGTGACCGGAAACTCAACCAGGTCTCCAAAGAGCTTGGTGAGCTTGGAGCGGTTTCCGAACATGTTGAGGCTTGCTTCCCACACCATCTCGTCGCGGCGGATGATGTTGCTGCTCAACAATAACTCTATGCCCTTGTTTTCGACTGAGCCGGAATTCACTGTTTGCAGAATGGCTCCGGTAACCGGCGTTACGCGTGGCTGGATGATCTGGTCATCCGACTTGCGCTGGTAGTAGGTCAGGTCAACGTTTAACAGGCCGTTCCATAATCTTAAGTCAACACCCACTTCAAACTCAGTGGTGATCTCGGGTTTGAGCATTGGGTTGCCGGCAAATGGATCGTTGCGCCAGCCGGAGTTGATGCCATAAAACTGCGTCAGTGTTTGGGTGAGGCGGTGTGGTGGAGCATCTTTACCGACCTGTGCATAGCTGCCACGCAGTTTGGCGAAGGAAAGCACCCTGCTCATTCCACCGTCGATTAATTCGGAAGGGATGAAAGCAAAGCTGTAGGATGGGTAAAAGAAAGACCTGTTTTCGACCGGCAGGGTTGAGGACCAGTCGTTCCTGCCTGTGAAGCCAAATACCAGAAATCGTTTATAGTCAAGGGTGATATCACCAAACACACCCACTATGCGTCTTTGGGCGGTGGATTGTGAAGACCTTACTTCCTGGAGGTTGTTGATTGAGTGCAGGGTGGGATTCCTGAACCTCTCGCCTTCAATGAAGGTGTTGAGTGAATAGTCTGACTGCAGGTTATTGCCCACCAGGGCTGTTATGTTCAAATCATTTGTAATATTTCTGTCGGCTGTTATAATTGCCGTTGATGTGATCTTTTCCACTTCGCGGCTAAACTCACTGATGGCTCCTTCGAAGGCTGCACCTGAGGAGCCCCATTCGCGGACGGCCTTATAGTGTTGAGAAAAGTAGTCGCGGCCGGCGATGTAGTCGATCCTGAGCCAATCGTTGACCTCATAATTTATGTTTGCTGAGCCGATGACCCTGTCTACTCCATCATTTCTGACGTTATGGTTGGCTATCCATAGCGGATTATCCGGTACTTCGGCGAGGTTGCCGCTGGTCGGTATCCACACATAGCGTTTGCTGCCATCGGGGTTGTAAATGCTTTCCATATCATCCCAGCGGGGCCAGCGATACACATTGGCCATCCATCCGCCTGATGCACCAACGATGCCATAGCGGTTGTTTGATTTGATGATGTTGGCAGTGGTTGTAATCCGGAGTCTGTCGGTAATATTAGCAGAGCCGGTCAGCATTGCCGAGCGACGTTGATAATTGGTATTGGGCACGATGCCTTCGTCGTCAAGGTCAGAAATGGCAAGATAATACGTAAGGTTTTCACTTCCGCCACTCACATTGGCGTCAATTTTTGTTGACATTCCCGTTTGGAAAAAGTTCTCAAGGTTGTTGTAAACCTGGTCACTCCTTCTGTGCAGGGGTCCCCAGTGTGCGAATGTGTTTGGGTTGTATAGTCCTGCTGCACCAGTGGTATATGTATTCTGGACATCGTGGAGCATTCCCACCTGGCTGAGGGTAGTTGCTGCGCTGAGGTTCACTTTCACCACCCCTTCCTGTCCTCTTTTGGTTGTGATGATGATGGCTCCGTTTGCGGCATCGATGCCATAGAGGGCAGCGGCTGCTGCACCTTTCAGGATGGAGACTGACTCGATATCGTTGGGGTTGATATCCGCAGCTCTGTTGGTAGTACCCCTGATGCTGGAGTTTGAGATGGGGATGCCGTCGACGACGAATAGCGGCTGGTTGTCGCCATCTACAGAGGTGGCACCCCTCAGGATGATCTCGCTGGCTGCTCCCGGCGCACCCCCGGTAGAGGTGATCTGAACACCCGACACACGGCCCTGCAACGCATTAACGAGGTTTTCCTGCCTCGAGCTGACCAGTGCTTCTGAATCAACACTCTGGATGTTGACAGTCAGTTGCCGTTCTTCTCTTCTGATCCCCAGGGCTGTTACCACAACCTGCTCCAGTGTGGCCACATCGGGCACCAATGCCACATCGATGATGTCGCGGTCGCCTACCCGTACCTCCCTGGTCTCCATCCCTACAAACCGGAACAACAGGATGTCATCAGATGAAGCCCGGATCTGGTAGTTGCCGTCAAGGTCAGATGTGGTGCCGGTCGTCGTGCCCTTGATCAGAATGGTGACACCCGGTAAAGGGAAGTCTTCGGTCGCATCCGTTACAGTCCCCCGAATTAGCCTTTGCTGCGCAAATGACTGTGCGCTCAAAAAAAGCAACAGGCCGGTAAAAAATAAGACTCTTTTCATACTGCTTTGGTTTAGTGATTGATTAGGCTGTTATATTGTGTGAAAATATCGCGACAGCAAGTGTTATTTTCTTAAAATGTATGCAATGATAAATTTAGAAAAAATTATTGAATGACAAAGCAATTGTTTGCATGTCATTGGTTTTTGAGTTTCAGGTTTTTGTTTTTAGCCTTTCGATGGCTTTCTTTACAGAACCAAATTTTATCAGCGCCTCCCTGGCTTCGTGTTCTGGCAGACCAAGCTCCTCCATCAGCATCCTGGTTCCTCTTTCAACAAGTTTTTTGTTGGTGAGTTGCATATTCACCATTTTGTTTCCCTTCACTCTGCCCATTTTGATCATCAGCGTGGTGGTAATAATATTGAGTACCATTTTTTGGGCTGTCCCGGCTTTCAGCCTGGTGCTGCCTGTTACGAATTCCGGTCCCACAACTACCTCAATGGGATATTCGGCTTCCTGTGCCACTTTTGATCCGGGGTTGCAGGTGATGCAGCCTGTCATGATCCCGTTTTTGCGGGCAAGCTTCAGTCCGCCTGCCACATATGGTGTGGTGCCCGAGGCTGCGATGCCGATCACGGTATCAAGTGGACAGATGTTGTACTCCTGCAGTTCAGCCCAGGCCTTCTCAGGATCATCTTCAGCGGCTTCCACTGCCTTGCGCAAAGCAACATCGCCGCCGGCAATCAGACCGATCACCATCGTAGGCGGCACACCAAAGGTGGGCGGCAGCTCAGATGCATCCAGAACACCAAGGCGACCGCTGGTACCGGCGCCAAGATAAAAGACCCTGCCACCCTGTTGCATCCTTGCCAGGATGCGCTCTGTAAGCAACTCGATCTGAGGCAACGCAAGGTTCACAGCTTGCGGAACCTTGAAATCCTCCTGGTTCATTGAGGTTACCAGTGAATGGATTGACATCTTTTCAAGATCCTCAAATGCTGAAGGAGACTCCGTTATGCTAAGGGCAAAAGTATCTCTTTCGGTTTTCATTTGTTTATGCTTCCGTATGTTATTGATATTCTGTGTTTTGTGGATACATCCAAGACCCTGAATCATCATCCCCCCGTGTGTCAAAAATCTTGTTTCAGAATGATTGGGGTCTTCGACATGGGCGTTTCATTTTACGCATTATTTTTTTTATGATATTCCAAAAGATCGTTCATCGGGTTTTGCGTGATCTTGCCAATTACAAAACCTGATTTTGCGGCGGACTCTCTCAGCTGTGCCGAAAAATACCAGGCAACGCTGCCTGTAAAGTGAACCGGTAGCCTTTGAGCATGCGAATATTGTGCGATGTTCCTGATGAAAAAACTTGTTAAAGAATCATTAACCAGCTTCTCAATCTCTTCCTCATGGATATTGTCAAGCAAAAACTTTGTAAACCTGGCCAGATATCGATTCGGAAAAGGTTTCCTGTAGACATTCTCCATGACCTCGCCATGTGTTGTATTATGGGTATCAAAAAAAAGTTTGATCAGTCTTTGAGGAAACTGCTTTTTGAGAATGTCTGACACCAGGAGTCGACCCATAACAGCACCACTTCCTTCATCACCCAATATATAACCCAAAGGAGATACATGCTTGGCAATCTTTTTGCCATCGAAATAACAGGAGTTGGACCCGGTGCCTAAAATGGCAGCTATGCCTTCATCGTTTCCGCACAATGACTGTGCCGCGGCCATCAGATCACTTTCAATGAAAATATTCTCTAATCCGAAAAAACTGTTTAAAACGCCATAAAGCATATCCTTTTTCGACTTGTCAGTTATGCCGGCTCCGTAATAATATATGGCTGAGATCAACTGTTTGTCAAGGATGAATTCGTTTTTCAGTGTTTTGATGATGTCGTCCGCTTGTTGGAAGTATGGATTTATGCCGGCAGTCAGGCATTGTGTTGAACCATCGGATGAGTTGGTTAATAAGTACCAGGATGTTTTTGAGGAACCGCTGTCTGCAATAAGCTTCATCATTCTTAAATTTAACTGTGAGAAAAATAAAAAAAAGATATTCCGCACA
>SLDN01000076.1 GCA_007125275.1 Bacteroidales bacterium
ACATCACCGCGCATTCGCAACGGAGGACAGAACCCATACTTCAATAACCGCATGGAGGCGGCGGCCCTCCTTTACCACGAAGGCAGGGTAAACTACCTGATCGTCAGCGGCGACAACCGCACCAGATATTACAACGAGCCGGAATATATGCGTCGTGCACTGATTGACCTTGGCGTGCCTTCCGACGTCATTTTTGCTGATAAGGCCGGGCTGCGAACCTTCGATTCAGTTTGGCGCGCAAGGGAGGTATTTGGTCAAAAGGAAATAACCATTATTTCTCAACGTTTTCATAATCAGCGTGCTGTTTACATCGCAAAGCATAATGGACTGAAAGCGATCGCTTACAATGCCGCCGATGTCCCACAAAGCAATAACGACAAAACCCGTATAAGGGAATGGTTTGCCAAAGCCAACGTCTTTGTCGATATGGCATTGAAGCGAAAGCCACAAACAGAGGACGAGCGGATTGAAATTGGAAGCAACAGATAATCAATAGGCATAATCGACAATCCGGCCTGCATACTTTCCGTCAATAAAAATCCAGCATACCTCATAAAGGCTTGGAATCCGGCTATTCAGCATATATACATACAGGCGTCTGCCATCCGCTGAACGGAACACCCGCGTAAAACACTCTAAAGGGTGAAACAAGCGCGGACGGAAACAAAAATTGGGCTCATAAATATCATTTTTTGCTGACTGTGGCACGGAAACCATTTGTTCACCAAAATATGCATTCACGAAATACAAGCGCATATCAGGAACGCTCCCGTCAAACCCCCAGAAATTTCTTCCGTCGATCTTGTAAACATATCCATAAGGCCCATAATAACTTAAATGGTGCGCAGAGCTAATGAACGGGCTTCTGGCAATATGCACCTTCACATCGTCTGATCCAAGAGTGATGGTATATACAGTTTGCGACAACACATCAAACTCCGCCAGTTCAGCCTTCCCTGCAAGTCCTACCAACGATCCTGTAAAAGAAAAAGAGCCGATTTCAGCGCGCATTAAGCTGTCGCTCAGGCTAAAGAAACTTTCGTAAAAGCCCTTGGAGTCAGGCACAACCAATACATCCCATTGCGAATGCAAGGGCAGTTGTGAATACAAGGGCCGGTGGGCATACAATGCAATGACCAGCAAGCTGATTATATGTAAGCGCAACGCAATCATCGTTCGTAAAGTTAATAAAAAGACATAAAACAATGGAGGTTCTTTGCAGGATTTGAATTGTTTTATAATTTAGCAGCAGATAAATATGCTCATTTAAAGACTTTGTGCACCATGGATATACAGGAAAAAATCATCAAGGCATTTGAAGATGCTGGAAAGGCTATGCGCCCCGGAGAGATTGCTGAAGCAGCCGGTTTGGAAAAGAAAGAGGTTGAAAAAGCCATAAAGAAAATGAAGGCTGATGAAACCATTTTTTCACCCAAGAGGTGTTTCTACGACATCAAAAAATAAACAACCAGCGGATTAGACAATCAGCTGCATGTACCTGTCGCGAATGGCTTTCAGCTGTTCCGCATCAATGTGCTTTTTGTAAATACGGACAAGCTCAACGATACCATTACTCGTAAATAGCGTTGCCCGGGCGGCGTCAAAATACAGAATACGCGTTTCGAATTTGGCTTCCGTCGTAAGGGTTTTGAATGATTCCCAGTCAAAATAACGTGGAAGCTCAAAATAACCTTTTGTATCATCTGAAGCATCCAGATACAAGCCATCTTCAATATCAGAAAGCTGCAAGAACTTTTGCAGACGAATAACCACCATCTGCTCTTTGATCACACGTTGCCTCTTCTTGAATTGAACGCCCTCGGCACGATAAATTTCCTGTATTTCCTTAACCCTGTAATGATTAATATTCTTTATCCGGATGGCAGGACAGGTCTTTTTCTGCATGGTAAGACTGCCGACAGCCACATCCAAAGGTTGTTTACGCTGCGAATTGATCCGGGCCGTAATACGGGCTATCTCACCCATCGAAATGGGCTCTTGGAGCGCACAATAGATGTAGGGATCAGGTTCTGACATTGGTGCGTCATGATAATACCCCAAAAATGGTGACGTGCTCTCCATAACACAGGTATCTGAAATCGTCATGTCTTTTTCCAACGTGCTAAGCGGCTCTTCCTTGATCAACTCCGCATATCGCTCAATTACTTTTTTCGTTTCCATAATTCAGGGTTTGCTTATGGGTTTCTAATTTCTAATTTCTAATTTCTAATTTCTAATTTCTAATTTCCAACCTCTAACCTCTAACTTCCAACCTCTAATTCACAACCAGTAAAACCAATTACAATATATGAAGAATTTCATTCTTGTGCAAATTAATTAACAATCATTTCACATACTTTTCCGCGGTTTGATGTCAGCGCAAACGAAAAATATTGTAATTTTGTACTTCTTTTGGCTTAAAAAATGATTAAAATAACACTCATAACATCTTAATAGTCAATAATTAAAGTTGCAATAAATCATTGTGAACACAAACTAAATACAGAAAAAATGGATAAGAAGAGTAAAAAAGTTTATTTTTTTGGTGGTAAGAAAGCTGATGGTGATGCGACGCATCGCAACTTACTTGGTGGCAAGGGTGCCAACCTGGCTGAAATGGTAAATATTGGTGTACCGGTACCTCCCGGTTTTACGATAACCACCGAGGTATGTACGATGTACAACGACGAAGGTCGTGATTTCGTTATCGAAGAGATCAAGAAAGAGATTGAAGAAAACATGCGCCGCGTGGAGCAGGAAATGGGCTCCGGTTTTGGCGACAAAGACAACCCGCTGCTGATGTCGGTTCGTTCAGGAGCACGTGCTTCTATGCCCGGCATGATGGACACTGTCTTGAACCTCGGCCTCAACGAGCAAACCCTGGAAGGACTGACGAAGAAAACCGGAAACGACCGCTTTGTTTGGGACTCATACCGTCGTTTCGTTCAGATGTACGGCGACGTGGTCATGGGAATGAAGCCTGCTTCCAAAGAAGAGGAAGACCCCTTTGATTTGATCATGGAGCATCTGAAAGAAGAAAAAGGTGCCAAAAACGACCAGGACCTCACAACTGACGACCTTAAAGAGCTTGTAAAACGTTTCAAAAAAGCGGTTAAAGATCAGACAGGCAAGGATTTCCCGGAAGACCCATGGGAGCAACTCTGGGGTTCTGTGCTCGCCGTATTTGAAAGCTGGAACAACCCACGTGCCAACTATTACCGAAAAATGCACAACATCCCCGCCGAGTGGGGTACAGCCGTAAACGTCCAGGCAATGGTATATGGCAATATGGGCGATACTTCTGCCACAGGTGTTGCATTTACGCGTGATGCCGCCACCGGCGAAGATATATTTAACGGCGAATACCTCGTCAATGCACAAGGTGAAGACGTCGTAGCCGGCATCCGCACGCCGCGCGAGATCACAAAAGAAGGTTCATTGCGCTGGGCAAAACTGCAAGGCGTTTCTGAAGAAGAGCGTCGCGAAACCTATCCGTCGCTCGAAGAGCTGTTCCCCAAGCTTTACGAAGAGCTTAATGCGCAACAGGAGAAGCTGGAAGATCATTATAAAGACATGCAAGACCTGGAGTTTACCATCCAGGAAGGCAAGCTGTGGATGCTTCAGACCAGAAATGGCAAGCGTACCGGTCCTGCCATGGTAAAAATCGCCATGGATATGCTTAAAGACGGCAGCCTTACTGAGGAAGAGGCACTGCTGCGCGTTGAGCCCAACAAGCTTGACGAGCTGCTACACCCTGTTTTTGACACCGATGAACTGGCCAAAGCCAAGCTGCTGGCCAAAGGACTTCCGGCATCGCCCGGTGCTGCTACCGGCCAGATCGTTTTCTTTGCTGATGATGCCGCTGAATGGGCTGCAAAAGGCAAAAAAGTGATCCTTGTGCGCGTAGAAACCTCTCCGGAAGACCTTAGTGGCATGGATGCCGCTGAAGGAATCCTGACCGCCCGCGGCGGAATGACCTCACACGCAGCCGTAGTGGCCCGCGGCATGGGGAAATGCTGTGTTTCCGGCGCCGGTGCCGTAAGAATCAATTACAAAAAGCGAGTGATGAACATCGATGGCACGGAATATAAAGAAGGTGACTTCATCTCGTTGAACGGCACCACCGGTGAAGTATTTGATGGCAAGATCAAAACGATGGATCCGGAGATGAGCGGCGACTTTGCCGAGCTGATGGAGCTGGCCGAAAAGCACACCCGCATGTATGTGCGCACCAATGCCGACACACCAAAGGACTCAACAGTAGCCCGCGAGTTTGGCGCCAAAGGCATTGGCCTCTGCCGTACCGAGCACATGTTCTTCGAAGGTATTCGCATCAAGGCGATGCGCGAGATGATCCTGGCCAAAGATGAAGCCGGCCGCCGCAAAGCACTTGACAAGCTCCTTCCAATGCAGCGCGAAGACTTCGAAGGCATCTTTGAAGCGATGCAAGACCTGCCGGTGACTGTTCGCCTGCTCGACCCGCCATTGCATGAGTTCCTGCCTCACGAAGAGGCAAACCAGGAAGAGATGGCCAAAGAGCTGGGCGTAACCAAAGAAGAGGTAAAGGCTGCCGTTGACGCACTGCACGAGTTCAACCCAATGCTCGGTCACCGTGGCTGCCGCTTGGGCAACACCTATCCGGAGATCTCAGAAATGCAAACCAGGGCCATCATCGAAGCAGCTATGAATCTCAAGAAAAAAGGCATCACAGCCATTCCCGAGATCATGATACCGCTCACCGGTACACAACCCGAATACGAACTGCAGGAGCAGATCGTTCGCAACACGGCAGAGCAGGTGTTTGAAGAGTATGGCGACCGCATTGAGTACCTCGTAGGAACGATGATCGAAATACCACGTGCCACGCTGGTAGCTGATAAAATCGCCGAAAAAGCAGAGTTCTTCTCTTTCGGAACCAACGACCTCACACAGATGACCTTTGGGTACTCTCGTGATGATGCAGGTAACTTCCTGCCCGTTTATATCGAAAAAGGCCTGCTGAAGCACGACCCATTCCAGGTTCTTGACCAGGAAGGTGTTGGACAGTTGATACAAATGGGCGTTGATCGTGGCCGTCAGGGACGGCCCGACCTGAAAATCGGTATCTGCGGTGAGCACGGCGGCGAGCCAAGCTCTGTAGAGTTTTGCCACAGTGTAGGCATGGACTACGTAAGCTGTTCTCCCTTCCGCGTGCCAATCGCACGCCTGGCCGCAGCACAAGCTGTTGTTAAAGAAGAGCTTGCAAAAAAAGGGGGTGCAGCCTATAGCACTGCTTAATCTCTCAACAGAAATCAATCATAAAAAAGGCTGCCTGTAAATCAGGCAGCCTTTTACTTTTTACACATGGTAACCAATCATGGGTTTTTTGTTTACAAGCTAAATGGATCAACCACCACAATATGTTTAATTCCTTTAAAATCTTTGACATTACGGGTTATGATTTCAAGATCATAAATCAATGCTGTAGCAGCAATAATCGCATCCGGGAGTTTGATTTTGTTTTGTTTTCTTATCAAAATTACTTGATCAACAATTTCATCATTAAGATTGTACACAAGAGAGCAATTAACAAAATCAATCAAACTTTTATCCACCCTGGTAAAACCCAATAATTCAATTTTATTAATCACAGAAATTCTGGGAAGATCATCAATTACTTTGGAAATGAACTGTTGTGCTTTATAAGGCATTTTATCGCCCATAAAGTCAAGGACAACATTCGTGTCTATTAGATATTTCTTTCCCATTCTTTCCTCATTTCAACCAATTCATTCTGAAGTGCATCAACTTTATCATCAGACAAACAACCCCTAAACCGATCAGATAGTTTCTTGTTTGAGCATTTCTTTGTGGGGTTGACAATACTAATTATTTGCATGCTTTCCATGTTTCTTAGGAAGCTTAATGCTATATCTTGTTTTATTTCAACTGTCAAGGTTTTCATATGCTACTTTTCTCCTTTTTATAGCTATTCTAATCTACATCAAATATACAAAAATAAATCTATAAATAAAAATGAACAGCGCTCTTTTCTCTCACAAATAAACG
>SLDN01000098.1 GCA_007125275.1 Bacteroidales bacterium
TGAACCATGAACCATGAACCATGAACCATGAACCATGAACCATGAACCATGAACCATGAACCATGAACCATGAACCATAAACCATAAACCAGTAATTCTATAATTGATAATATGTTCAGACAGGAAAAAGACAGCATTGGTGTAATTGACGTGCCAGCTGATAAGTATTGGGGTGCACAGACCCAGCGCTCAATTGAAAACTTTCGTATCGGTGAAGAAAAGATGCCGCGGGAAGTGATTCGTGCTTTTGCCATCCTCAAAAAGGCCGCCGCACTTGTAAATTGCCAGGTGGGTGTGCTGGATGTTGCAATTATGAAACCCATCGTTCAGGCCTGTGATGAGATTCTGGATGGCAAAATGGATGATCAGTTTCCGCTGGTGGTGTGGCAAACCGGGAGCGGTACGCAGAGCAATATGAACCTCAACGAGGTGGTCGCCAACCGTGCACACGAGATCACGGGTGGCCGCCTCGATGATGCTCGCAAGAGCGTTCACCCCAATGACCATGTCAACAAGTCGCAGTCTTCCAACGATACTTTTCCAACTGCAATGCACATAGCGGCTTTTTCTTTTATTTCTGATCACACCATTCCTGCTGTGGAAAAGCTTCACAATGCTTTGCGGGAGCGTTCCGAGGCATTTGCCGGTGTTGTAAAGACGGGTCGCACCCACCTGATGGATGCGACGCCATTAACCCTGGGGCAGGAGTTTTCCGGCTTTGTGGCTCAGCTCAATTATGGTCTGAAGGACTTGCGTCACAGTCTCGACCATTTGCGTGAGCTGGCTTTGGGCGGCACAGCTGTGGGCACTGGCCTGAATGCACCAAAGGGGTTTGACAAGGCGGTGGCTGAAAAGATCGCTCATCTCACCGGAAAGCCATTTGTTACAGCGCTCAACAAGTTTGAAGCCTTGGCGGCTCATGATGCCGTTGTGGCCACCAGCGGCGCTTTAAAGACGTTGGCTGTGAGCCTTATGAAGATTGCCAACGACATCCGCATGCTGGCCTCAGGTCCACGATGCGGCATTGGCGAGATCATCCTGCCTGCCAACGAGCCCGGCAGCTCCATCATGCCCGGCAAGGTGAACCCCACACAGCCGGAAGCGCTCACCATGGTGGCAGCACAGGTGGTTGGCAACGACATGGCCATCGCAGTGGGAGGGATGAACGGACACTTCCAGCTGAACGTGTTTAAGCCGATGATGATATACAACCTGTTGCAGTCGGCGCGTCTGCTGGCGGATGGATGCAACAGCCTTACTGACAAGTGCGTGGTGGGCATCGAAGCCAATCGCGAACAGATCAGCAGGCATTTGAACAACTCGCTGATGCTGGTTACCGCGCTGAATCCGCACATCGGCTATGACAATGCTGCAAGAATTGCGAAAAAGGCACACACAGAAAATACCAGCCTCCGGGAGGCAGCGCTTGCGTTGGGGCTGGTAAGTGCTGAGGACTTTGACCGTTGGGCAGACCCTTCGGGGATGATATAAAAAAAAGGGGCAAGCGCCCCTTTTTTTGTTTGTATGCTCAAAAAGCAACCATATCGTTGCTCAAAACTAATAATGCCATAAATCCAATTCCATGTTACGGATATCTTCTTTGATCCTTTGTGCTTCGAGCAGCTGTTCAATCGGGTCTTCAATGTATTCGCTGATCACCCTGTTGTCGGGCCTGTCTTCGCGATAGATGGTGGCATCAAAAAACCGACGGAGGAAGAAGTCATCAAAAGAGGTGTTCTGTCTGTCGTTATGGCGTGTGTAAACCGGTGCATTGGCCAACACTTCCCTTATCTCAGCAAAGGGCAGCCAAAACAGCGGCTCCCAGCCCTCTGATTCACCTGTGATGTTGTCAATGACTTCTCTGGCAGGTGAAAGGCCGACAATGCGCACGTCCATCCTGCCTCTTCTTTTGTCTATGAACCACTCTTCCCTGATCCTGAAGCGCAGCACCTGTGCGGGATTAAAGGGGATCACTACAGCAACCTCCTGCCCGTCTTCCTCGAATGTTTCTGTACGGCTCAGCCGTTCAAACAGTTCTTCGGGGTTGAGTGGATCGCCTCTGAAATATTCATCATCAACGTCATATGCACGTATCTCCCCTTCGCGCAGTGCGTCTTCCAGCACCTTCATCAGGCTTCTGAAATCGCCAATGGGTTCTTGCGGGAAATAGAGTGACTGGTTGATTTTAAGGCGCACGTCAATGTTCTGCCAGATCCTTTTTGACCAAAGGATATCTGCCTCCCTGACGTGTGGAAGTTGAATCGGTTTGTTTTCCAGCACAGACTTGCGTTCATAAAAAGTGTCGTTGGGTTTGTCCTGGGGTGGCTGTGCTATTGATGGCAGCGCAAGAATCAGCCCCAGTGTTGCAAGGAAAAAGAAGTACTTGATCATTTTATTATCTCCCATTGATTAAAATATCTCTCATTAATTAATTGTGAAAGCTATGGCGCCGAGGTTTCTGGCGGTTCCGTCGGGGCCGCGTTCTGTAATAATGTCTCTGAAGGTGATCTCCTGTCCGCCTCTTGCGGATTCGATCACGCGAATCATATCCTCTGTAAAGGCATTACCTGTTGCGGGGTATGACCGGTATTCACCCGCTATTGTTGTAGTCATCCTGAAAGAAGCGATGCTGAAGGTGGCATCAAATTCAAAGCCTTCCATTTGAGCCACTATTCTTCCGGCTCTGGACAGCAGTTGTCTGTCCATGCGTCCTTCCCTGCGGCCTGCGATGTAGGCTACCGGGTCGGGTATGTTGCGTCCGCGGAAGAGGCTTTCGCCCATGTTGCGCAGTTCATTGTCGACCAAGGCGTTCACCGTGATGGTGACGTTGCGTGTCCCCGGTTCAAGGTTCACGATGTAGCTGCCATTGTCGACACGGCGCAGGTTGGCGCCCGATGATATGGCCGGACGAAGGTTTTCAGAAGGAATACCGGGAGCTGAAATGGATACCGGGTTGTCGACACCAACGTAAAACACGTTCATCTTATCAGCCGATACGGTGGCCGTTGGCCTTTCGACGGTATAGTTGGCAACGAAGCGGTGTTCTTCTATCACGCCTGCCGGCGAGGTCATACGGATAACACCGGTATGACGCTTGGCCCCGGGGCTTCTGGCCGGCACCCTGAGGCGGCCCACGCCATCGGAAACCGGGATGCGGCCGATGCCATCCACCAATATTTCCGGGTCCTGACGTGTGTCATAAGCTGCAACAAAGATCTCAGCCACATAGGCATCACCCTCCATCACGATCTGGCTCCGGGGTACTACCCTGGCAGCGATCTCATCAAAACGGAAAGTACCTTCGGTGATCAGGTCATACAGCATGCTGATGGCATCGAATTCGGCATTGCGCACCTCGGTAACCATCCTGTTCAGGTTGGTTGCGACGGCTACCGATATAACACGGTCAAAATTAAAAATCTGCCAGCTTACCGGCCTTTCCTGGACATAATAACGTCCATCAACATCCAGTCCAAGCGTAATGGCCTGATTGTGTGTATCTAGGATGCTGTCTATCTGGCTTTTGAAGTCTTCAATTTTTTCCCGCAGGATGTATGCCCGTGTGCCGGGGCCACCATCGCTGCCGCCCTCTTCCAACCAATAATTGGAAGAGCGGCTGTAGTCATCCTTACGACGTGAATCCTGAAGATCCAGCGTATCGGCCTCTTCGAATGAGATACCATTGATCTCCGCAAGCATCTGTGTGCGGTTTGTGAGGATATAGCTGACCAGCGAGTCAGCCAGTTCCTTGACGTAAAGTGCCTGATCGTGAAAAGGATAGACGTGCTGTGGGGAAAAAAGGAGCTCCTGTTCCCTGAAGTCGTCATACACCATATCCACCTTCATCTCAAAGTTCCTGTTGGTGTCTTCAATGCCTCTGTTGATCAGTGGAAAAGAGTCAAGCACATCCACGGATACATTCAGAGCCATTAGCGCCAGGAAGATCAGATACATCAAGCCGATCAGTTTCTGCCTGGGGGTTTGTTTTCCACCTGCCATAATATATTAACTTGTCTTGTTATGCATATTTGACTGTTTCATAAAAAGCTGAAACAGTGTTATCTGGTGATATTGACATTCATTGCCGAAAGCATGTTGCCGTAAACGCTGTTGAGGGCCTTGATGTTGTTGTTGAGCCTGTCCATCTCCTCCCTGTATTTCTTGGCAGTCTCGGCCGTGGCGTTGAGGTTGTCAACAACGCTGCCGATTGTTTCATCAAACTTGATTGCCGTATCGGTTTGGGATGAGGCCGCTTTCATCTGCAGCTCATACGCGGTGTTGAGTGCCGACAGGTTTTTGGTCAGGTCTTCTGAAGCATAAACGCTTTCTTTGGCCTTGCTTGAGGATTGCCTGTAGACATCGCTCATATCATTGAGTGAGCTCACTGCATTTTTCAGTGTAGAGTTGTACTCTTCTGACAAGCTCAGGTCCTGCTTCAGGTATTCTGCTTTGTTTTTGTATGACTGGCTCAGTTCCAGCACCGACTTGGATGCCGTTTCCATATTCTGGATGTACTGGTTGGTAGCGATGGTCGCATTCGACAGGTCGGCCAGCCTGGAGGCATTGTCGCTGAGGTTGCGCAGGCCACGGCCGAGCTTGTTGATCAGCTCCGGACCAATGTCGGCCTCTTCCATCAGTTTGTCAAGGTTTGCCGACAGGGTGATATTTTGCGGACCACTGATTACATGTTGGCCTTCAGGCCTTGCAAAAGGCTCACCGCCGGCCAGCTCAGGATATACAAGTTTCCAGTCGGGCTCATCAGGGACGTGTTCAAAAGCCGAAAAGAAAAACACGACTGCCTCAACACCCATCCCGATGATCAGCGCATAGTCGGCAAAAGGCCAGTGCATGATCTTAAACAACGCTCCGATGATCACCAGAGAGGCGCCCCATCCATAAAGCCGAGACATAAAAACCTTCCAAATTCTGTTTTGTGAAAATTTCATCTTTATATTATTTTATTTAGTGGTCTGATTGCCTTTAATAAACATTTGATTCTCCTCGCCTGCCTTCACCGGCTCCTCGTCCCGGATAGGTCTGTACGCTGCGAAACCCGAGGTACGCCTGTGCGGTGTCCTGGTATTCGTAGGAGCGGGTGCTCACCTGAAGGAAGTAGCCAATGTCTTTCCACGAACCACCACGTACCACTTTTCGTTTAAATGATACCGGGTCGTCAGGTGCGGCATTGTAAGTATAATCAGGGTTCATGTCAGGCATCAGGTAGTAAAACGATTCGTTGTAAGCCGTGCGTGTCCATTCTGAAACGTTGCCTGCCATATCATACAAACCATAATCATTTGGTGGATAATGCCCTGCAATGATGGGATACATGCCGCCGGTTGAGGTGTAATTGCCACGTTGTGGTTTAAAGTTGGCCTGGAAGCAGCACTCTGAATCGCTGATATATGGGCCTCCCCAGGGGTAGGGGCTCAGCTCCTTGCCTCCACGGGCGGCATATTCCCACTGTGCCTCCGATGGCAGATCAAATTTATGTGCGAAGGGGTTGCCTTCGCTGGAAAGGTATCTGTTAAGATATTCTGTGCGCCAGGCGTTGAAGGCACGCGCCTGGCCCCATGTCACGCCTACAACAGGATAATGGTCATAAGTAGGATGCCAGAAATACATCTCCGTCATCGGTTCATTATAAGAGTATGTAAAATCACGGATCCACACCAGGGTGTCGGGATAAACTGCTGTTTCGCTGCGGGTTACCAGGTCTTGCCTCGGTATGTTAGGTTCTCTGGCTGCCCTTTGCAGGTCAATGTCGTGATAAACGTAGACAAGCTTTCTCGAGTCGATCTCCCTTCGGCGTGAAAAGCGCTCCTCTTCGCGCAGAAACATATCTTCCAGGATCTGCCTTTCTTCTTCGCCATCCCAATTGATCCGGGGCCGCCCGCCTTCGCGTGCCGGCCAAATGATGATGGGCTCATCCAGAGGAAAGCCTTCGTCGTCTTCCAGGATGCCGTAAATTTCCAGTTCAGGGATGGCCATCGCCTCCATGGCAAGCCGTTTGCGGGCAATGGAGTCTCTGACCCAGTGCACAAACTGACGGTACTGGTTGTTGGTGATTTCTGTTTCATCCATATAGAAGGCAGACATTGAAACTCTTCGGGAGGTAGCATCATGTGCATATGCTATGTCCTGATCTGACGGACCCATTACAAAACTACCCATTGGGATCAAGACCATTCCTGGCGGTGGAGCATAAACTGATGATGGCCTGTCCTGAACACCGACAAGGTGTCCACGGTCCCCGCCTCCAAGTCCACAAGCAGTGAACAGCACTGCAACGAACAAAATAAGCAATAGTTTTTTCATAGATATGAATCTGTTGATAGCCAATTCTTTTTTTTAATATAAGCCAAAACTGGCAAGGTGTTGTTTTTGGTTTGCAAAATTACAAAAATCTTATGTTTCTCTGAATTTGTTGTATCCTATCAAAATCCAGATCGAAACAATATTGCAGCAAAATCTCGTGGCTGCCGTAGCTTCTGCCCATTGAACCCAGCGCGGATGTCGTGATGTCGTATGAATATCCGATGCTGATCTGGTCCAGTGTGACGCCAAGCATAATGACCACAGCGTCTTGCGGTCTATAACTAACGCCTGTATAAAAGCGGTTATTGTATGTTACGAGGGTATTTACATCAAATTGAACGGATGCGAGGTCGGTCTTGACAAACACGGATGGGCTTACGACATAGCTTGGGTTTGCGGGCAACAGGAAGTTATAGCCGCCGGTGGCATAGATATGCCGCCGCAGGCTGTACTGCGTCTGGTCGCCGATTTGCCCGGTGGCTTGTCGTAACTGTGATACCGACAAGCCTGCCCATAGCTCGTCATCCATCATATAAAAGGCCCCCAGCGAAAAATCAAAGAAGATATGGTTTTCATCCCCGCCGGAAAGTGCGGGGTCGCCGCCAACATTGCCATCGGGCGGGTTAAAGTTTGAGAAGTCAATCTGTTTGTCGAGAAATCCGGCACGCAGGCCAATGCCCATACGACCCATGCCCAGCTCCAGGTGATAGGCATAGGAAAGGTTGACGCTGACGTTGTTTTCAAAACCCAGCTGGTCCTGCATAAAGCCGAGTGCCAGCCCGCCACGCAGGAAGCGGACAGGGGCGTCCACGTTCAGGCTGTATGTCTCAGGGGCCACCCGGTTGCCCTCAATGTCCCTGAAGCCAACCCACTGCTGCCGGGCAAGTGCTGTAGCACAAATGGCATTGCGCAGACCGGCCAGACCGGGGTTCACACCCATATTGTTAAACATATTATGACTGAATTGCGGCTCTTGTTGCGAATAGGCCTTTCCGCAAAAAACAATCAATAATATGAGTACAATGGTGTTTTGGATGCGCATTGATGTTTCCGGCTAATGATAAAAATGCTTCTTTCTTAAAAAACTACATTCAGTGAACGAAAAAAAAAGCGTATTCGTATTTAATGGATTGATAATGAAAAGGTGCAAAAATACACATTTTTCAAAGAAGTTTTCACAAATAAGTTTCCGGTAAAGCTTGGTTAGCTTTGGCAAGGCACCTTCCTTAAACAAATTTCTGGTACACTTGCCACCACTTTTCAGGAATTTCGTTCTGGCAGGCCTCCTGGTAGTCTTTGTAGGAGCAGGGCACGAGGAACAACCTGTCATATTTTTGCTGCAGCCTGGGCGGGCAGGGAACTTCCATCCACCACCGGTCGCTTTTTTTGCTTTTGAAAAAATTGATTTTGTTTTGAAACTCTTTTATAGACACCACATATTTGATGAACTCGTCTGATTCTTTGATGTCTTTGTCGGGGTAGTCGTTTTTGCGGTGGTAGTAGCCATCGATGAAGTACCAGATCATTTGAGATACCAGGTGTGCCGTTTGTTCGGCATTGTCGAAGGCGGGGTTCAGTTCATAAAACCCTATGGAGCTCAGCTTGTCGCTCAGTCCGGCATAGCGCACGATCTGGCAGGCTTCTTCGCCATAGAGGCCCATTGGCGAGGCTTGTGCGTTGGCCGGTGCATCGGCCTGCCTGATGGCCGAGATGTCGAAGCTCAGCATGTCAGCATTGCGCACAATGGGTTCAACCTCCTCCATATTGTTGCGTACGTAGCCGAGGCGGTAGGTGTCAAAATACAGCCGCTCCATCAGCTCTATGGCGTCCTGGTCAACAAAAAAGGTCTGGTAGCCGATGTTGGCATAGTTAAACAGGTAGTTGGGCTTGGAGATCAGGATGGAGCTCAGGAAGTTTTTGTTGCTGATGGCTTCTTTCTCTTTCAGCCCGATGTCGAAACGCGGGTCAACAGACACGATGTTGATGATCTGTCCCAGCATCTCGTAGGCCTGGTAGTTGGCGTATGTGATATCCTGGCTGCCGCCAATGATCACCGGGGTGATGTTTCTTTCGAGCAGTTGTGCCACTGCGGTCTTGACGGCAAAATAGGTGTCGGCCGGATTTTCACCCGGTCTGATGTTTCCCAGGTCTGCCACGCGGATGCTGTAAGGCCCCTGGAAGAGGCGGTAGAGGTACTTCCTGACATAATCGGGAGCCAGCGCACAACCCTCGTTGCCGGGGGCATTGCGGTCTTCCTTGATGCCGATGATGGCAATGTCGGCAGTATCCAGAGCGGGGAAGCCGGAATCCTTATGATGAATGCCGATGTGTTGTCCCAGCATGAGCGGATGCGTTGCCGGGCCGGCAGGTAAAAGGCTTATATCAACTGCTTCAAAAAAATCAATAATATCCATTGGCGCACAAAAAAATCATTTTACTTTCCCTTCCTCGGGGAAGATGTTTTTTTTGTTTTACGCGTTTTTGCGCCGGATGTTCCATCTTTAATGATTTTTCTTGCTTCTTCCAGACTGATATCTTCGGGCACCAGGTTTTTGGGGAGTTTGTAGTTGTTCTTTCCAACCTTGATATACGGCCCCCAGCGTCCCTTGAGGATTTGGATGTCCGGCTCTTCTTCAAAGGTCTTGATGATCTTTTCGAGGTCGCTGGCACGTTTGGCTTTGATGAGCTCTATGGCCTTTTCTTCAGAAATAGACAGGGGGTCTTCTTCTTTTGGGATGCTGTAAAACTTGCCATCGTGCCTTACATAAGGACCAAAGCGACCCAGGCCGACCACCATTTCCTTGCCTTCAAACTCCCCCGTTGGGCGTGGCAGCTTGAAGAGTTCCAGTGCCTCTTCCAGGGTGATGGTGTCGAGGCTTTGGTCTTTTTGTAACCCTGCAAAGCGCGGCTTGTCATCCTCATCAGCCCCGCCGAGCTGTATCATGGATCCAAAACGCCCTATGCGGGCATACACGTTACGCTGGCTCACGGGATCTTTGCCAAGCAAACGCTGACCACTATACTTTTGTGAGGTGTGCAGTGTATCCTCTACCTGTTTATGAAAAGGCCAGTAAAACTCTTTGATGACATTTACCCAAGGCTTCTGCCCTTCAGCTATCTCATCAAACTCCATCTCCACACGGGCAGTAAAATTATATTCCATGATCTCACTGAAATACTCCATCAAAAAGCTGTTTACCACCTGGCCGATGTCGGTCGGGAAGAGCTTGTTCTTTTCAGCACCTGTTGTCTCCTGCTTCTTCTTGCTGCTAATTTGGTCATTTTTCAGTGTGATGACATCGTAAGGTCGTTTTGAGCCTTCGCGACTCTCTTTGACTACGTATGCGCGCTTTTGTATGGTGCTGATGGTGGGTGCATAAGTAGAGGGACGGCCGATGCCAAGCTCCTCCATCTTTTTCACGAGGCTGGCTTCGGTGTAGCGTGGCTGGGGCTTGGTAAACCGCTCGGTGGCAGTCATCTCCTGTAAGGGCAACTGCTGGCTGAGCTTCAATGGCGGCAGCAGCCCTGAGCCGTTTTCTTCTTCTTCATCGTCGGTCGATTCAAGGTAAACCTTCAAAAAACCGTCAAACTTAACGACTTCGCCGGTGGCAACAAATTTTTCGTCTGCCGTGGAGATGCCGATGCTGATATTGGTCTTTTCGAGCAGCGCATCACTCATCTGCGACGCCAGGGTGCGCTTCCAGATGAGCTCGTAGAGTTTTTTCTCGGCAGCATCCTTTCCTGCAGCCTGCACCTTCATCTCGGTAGGCCTGATGGCTTCGTGCGCCTCCTGGGCGCCTTTGGACTTTGTGGCATACTTGCGTAGCTTTACGTAATCGCTGCCGTAGCTTTTCTCGATCTCCTCTTTGGCCATCGCCATCGCCGTGCCGGAAAGGTTAAAAGAGTCGGTACGCATATAGGTGATCTTACCCGACTCGTAAAGCTTTTGCGCTACCATCATCGTACGCGAAACCGAAAACCCCAGCTTGCGGCTGGCCTCCTGCTGCAGGGTAGAGGTCGTGAACGGAGGCGCCGGCGACTTTTTGCCGGGCTTCTTTTCAATGTCCTCTATCGTGTAGATGGCACCCTTGCACTTTTCCAGGAAGGCCGTCGCCTCTTCGCCCGTTTTAAAGCGTTTGGGCAGGTCAGCCTTCAGACTGGTGGTCTGTCCATCGCTTTCCACCGTAAAGATGGCAGATACACGATAGCTTCCCGTGGTCTGAAAAGCCTGGACCTCCTTCTCGCGCTCCACGATGAGGCGCACAGCAACCGACTGTACACGTCCGGCAGAAAGGGCCGGCTTTACTTTCTTCCACAAAAGTGGTGAGAGCTCAAAGCCTACAAGCCTGTCGAGCACCCGGCGCGCCTGTTGCGCATATACCAGGTTCTGGTTGATGCCGCGTGGATTCTCAATGGCATTCAATATCGCCTTCTTCGTGATCTCATGAAAGACAATCCGCTTGTAGTTTTCAGGCTTCAGCTTCAGGCTTTCAGCCAGATGCCACGAAATGGCCTCTCCCTCACGGTCCTCATCAGTGGCAAGCCAAACCGTCTCGGCAGCCTTCGAAAACTTCCTTAAGTCAGCAACAACCGCCTTCTTGTCAGCAGGGATCTCGTATTCCGGATCAAAATCTTTTTCAATGTTGACACCAATGGTGCTTTTCGGAAGGTCACGCACGTGCCCGAAGCTCGACTTTACAGTGAACTCCTTGCCCAGGAACCCCTCTATCGTTTTCGCCTTCGCCGGTGACTCTACTATTACCAGGTTTTTTGTCATCTTCTCTTCGTTTTGGACGGCAAAAGTAATAAAATATTAACAGACACCGCCGCATTTTCCCAACGATTATTGTGAACGGTTATGTTTAACATCTTGATGGTCAGTATATAGTAGCATCATTGGCATATAGCAGGCAGTTTTTGTGTATTTTTGCACGCAAAAACAATGGTTTACAGTTTACAGTTAGGAGTTTACAGTTAGGAGTTAGGTGTTGGGAGTTCGCAGTTCCCGGTTTACAGTTTGGGGTTCACAGTTCAGAGTTGTCCAGAATGCCTAAACAATTCAACGATTCAACGATTAATAATCCAACATCCAACATCCATTCGCCATCTTAGGAGTTAATACAAGCCACAGACATACAATTACTTACGCAAATGTAAACATATGAAAAAGTTATATATCGAAACCTACGGTTGCCAGATGAACTTCTCTGACAGTGAGATCGTGGCATCTGTGATGACCTCTCAGGAGTTTGAGATGACGGATGATGTACACGGGGCGGATGTCATTTTTCTGAACACCTGTTCCATTCGCGATCACGCCGAACAGCGCGTCATCAATCGTTTGCGTGAGTTGCAGCACCTGCGCAGGAAGCGTCCCGGGTTGCTGATCGGCGTGCTTGGCTGTATGGCTGAGCGGCTGAAGGCCGAACTGCTTGAGGGCGCCGACAAGGGGATGCGTGTAGATATGGTGGCGGGTCCCGACGCCTACAGGCAGCTGCCGCAGCTGTTGCTGGATGCTGAGAGCGGACACAAGGCCATCAATGTCTTGTTGTCGGCGGAGGAGACATACGCAGACATCAGTCCGGTGCGATATGCCGCCGGCGGTGTTTCGGCCTTTATCTCAATCATGCGTGGCTGTGAGAACTTCTGTGCCTACTGTGTGGTGCCATTCACCCGCGGCAAGGAGCGCAGCCGTGACCCGCAGTCGATCGTGTCAGAGGCTGCACAGCTGGTAGCTGATGGCTACCGCGAAGTGACGTTGCTGGGACAAAATGTGAACTCCTACCGCTGGCAGCCGGAAGGCGTTGACGAGGTCGTGGGGTTCAGCGAACTCCTGGGCAGGGTGGCGGCGGTAGATCACAGCTTGCGCGTGCGCTTTGCTACCTCCCATCCCAAAGATATTTCCGACGAGCTGCTGGAAAAGATGGCCAGCCACCCCAACATCTGCAAAGCCATCCACCTGCCCGTGCAGTCGGGCAGCACATCCGTGTTAAAGCGGATGAACAGGAAGTATAGCCGCGAAGACTACCTTGAAAGGGTTGCAGCCATTAACAAAATACTGCCCGGCTGCGCCATTTCCACCGACCTGATAGCCGGCTTCTGCGGCGAAACGGAAGAAGAGCACAGGGAAACCATCTCGCTGATGAACGAGGTGGGCTTCGATTTTGCCTTTATGTTTAAGTATTCGGAACGCCCCGGCACCCTGGCAGCCAAAAAGTATGCCGACGATGTGCCCGAAGAGGTGAAAACGCGCCGCCTGACAGAGATCATCGTGAAGCAACAAGCACTTTCTCATCAAAGCAATGAAAGAGACGTTGGCACTGTTGTTGAAGTGCTGGTGGAGGGGCCTTCGAAACGGGATAAGCAAATGGCGATGGGCCGTGCAGGCAACAACA
The DNA here is from genome assembly GCA_007125275.1 of Bacteroidales bacterium. The sequence continues at coordinate 12,714 of SLDN01000098.1, forward strand.
AGGTCGTCGTTTTCCCCGACAAGGGATTTAAGCCGGGCGAATATGTGCAGGTGAAGATAACAGATTGCACCTCAGCAACCCTCAAGGGAGAAACCGTGAATGTTTAATTAGGAGGGCTCTCTAAGATTTTCCCTTGAATTGATGATTGCTTTTGCAACGATCAGGTCGGTTGGTGTTGTGACCTTGATGTTGTTGGTGTGCCCTTCTACCAGGTAGAGCCTTTCCCCCTCGGCTTCCAGCACGGTGGCGTCGTCTGTGAATGATTCTGTGTAGTTTTTGTCATAGGCCTTTTTAAGAAGTTCCGACCTGAAACACTGTGGTGTTTGTACCAGTTTTATGCGTTCGCGCGGCAGTGGTGAGCTATTTGAATGGTCGGTGATGCGAACAGAGTCAGCAGTTTCTGCGACAGGGATTGCGTTGCCAAACTTTTCTGCAATGTTAAACACCCGTGCTATGATATCCAGTGTGACCAGCGGTCTGGCGGCGTCGTGAACAGCCACCAGGGCACGATCGGGGATGTGTGTCAAACCGCTTTTTACGGAATGAAAGCGCTCAGGTCCGCCAAAGACAAGCTTATGCCTGATATGTACGCCGTATTCACGGCAAATCTGATCCCACCGGGGCTGGAGTGCTCCGGGGAGTACAATCACAAATTGTATATTGGGATCATATCTCAGAAAGGTGTCGATCGAATGCAGGATCAGGGGTTTGCCGTTCAGCAAAAGAAACTGTTTTGGCCGGTTGGTTCCCATCCGTTTGCCGGCGCCTCCGGCAGTGATCAGCACATATTTTTGCATATCGAGATGAGTAGGAAAGGAATGACATTAATAATTGCTGATGATGCTTAGTGCAAAATCAGCATGGCATCACCGTAGGTAAAGAACGTATATTTTTCTTTGACGGCCTCTTTGTAGGCTTTCATCAGGAGGTCAAAGCCTGCAAATGCGGCCACCATCATCATGAGTGTTGATTGCGGCAGGTGGAAGTTCGACACCATGGCATTGGCCACGCTGAAGTCGTAGGGAGGGTAGATGAATTTGTTTGTCCAGCCTTCGAAGGGCTTGACGTAGCCGCTGATCGACACAGATGACTCCATGGCGCGCATGGTGGTGGTGCCAACGGCGCAAACCCTTTTCTCCTTTTCTTTGGCCTTGTTGACTGTTTCAGCAGTTTTCTCTTCTATCATAAACTCTTCGCTGTCCATTTTGTGTTTGCTGAGGTCTTCCACGTCCACACTGCGGAAGTTGCCGAGGCCGGCGTGGAGGGTGATCTCGGTGAATTCTATCCCTTTGATTTCCAGCCGCTTGTTCAGCTCTCTGCTGAAGTGCATCCCGGCGGTAGGTGCGGCGACGGCACCTTCGCGCTTGGCAAAAATGGTCTGATAGCGTTCTTTGTCTTCGCGCTCAACAGGGCGTTTGATCAGTTTTGGCAGCGGCGTTTCACCGAGCGACTCGATGGTTTTCTTGAATTCGTCATACGTGCCGTCAAACAAGAAGCGCAAGGTGCGGCCGCGTGAAGTGGTGTTGTCGATCACCTCAGCGACCAGGTTGTCGTCTTCGCCAAAATACAGCTTGTTGCCGATGCGTATCTTGCGTGCCGGGTCGACCAGCACATCCCACAAGCGCGTCTCACGGTTGAGCTCCCGCAGCAAAAATACCTCAATCCGGGCACCGGTTTTTTCTTTGGTGCCATAAAGGCGGGCAGGGAATACCTTCGTGTTGTTGACCACCATCACATCACCATCATCAAAGTAATTCAGGATGTCTTTGAACATCTTGTGCTCAATTTTGCCTGTTTTGGTGTGCAATACCATCATCCGCGACTCGTCGCGATTATATGCTGGACGCTCGGCAATCAACTCTACCGGCAAATTAAACTTGAACTGTGACAGCTTCATAGAATATTTTATTAAAACACCGAAAAAATTAGCTTACGGGAAAGGAGTGCAAAGATAATACATCAGAGAGCCGTTGTCAATAGTTTTGATGAAAAAAGTTGAAAAAGTGCAGATTAGGGTAGTTTGGGACCCCATTTTTTATAGTTGCAGCTCTTTTATATTGATGGCTTCTTCCACAGAATAAGTTCCGATGTGTGTGCGGCGGAGTGCGCTGAGGTAGGCGCCGCTGCTGAGCTTTTCGCCGTAGTCGCGTGCCAGGGCGCGGATGTAAGTGCCCTTGCTGCATATTACCCTGAAGTCCACTTCGGGCATTGCGATGCGGGTAATGTCGAAGGCTTTGATGTTGATGGTGTTGGCCTCGAGCCGGGTGTCGAGACCGGCCCGTGCATGCGTATATGCACGCTCGCCGGCGATTTTCTTTGCAGAAAACAACGGAGGCACCTGCTGTTGTTCCCCCACCATGCTTTTGGCTGTCGAAAGGAGGAGTGCGTCGGTGATGTGTGCCACAGGGAAGTCTGTGTCAGGTTCTTTTTCCAGGTCAAAAGACGGGGTTGTTTTGCCGATAAAAAATGTGCCGGTGTAGGTTTTGTCGAGGCCCTGGAAGCTGTCTATCTGCCTGGTTGACTTGCCGGTGCAGACGATCAGCAGGCCGGTGGCCAAAGGGTCCAGGGTGCCGGCATGACCGACCTTTATCTTTTTCACGCCCAAGCGGTAACGCAACAGCGATTTGATCTTATTCACCACGTCAAAGGATGTCCATTGGTAAGGCTTGTCCATAAACAGCAGCCGCCCTTCCAGGTATGATTGCCTCAACGCTTCTTTTTCCTGGTCTTGCATAGCATGAAACAATCTAAAAATATAACATATCAACATTGGCAGGAGATTGTTCTCCCTAAATTACAGATGCTTATAAAATACTGCCGGCGATGATGGCGGCGAGTCCGGCAAGTAAGCAATAGATCGAGAAATAGTAGATATTGCCCTTGCGCACGATGTTGAGCATCCATTTGCAGGCGATCACCCCGGCGACAAAAGCGGAAATGGCACCAATGATCATCGGTGTCATATCCATTGAAGCGCTCCCGGACTCTTCCGACATCCTGATGATCTTCAAAAAGTTGGCTCCAAAAACAGGGATCAATACCATCAAAAATGAGAACCGGATGGCCTTTCCTCTTTCGATGCCGAAAAACAGTGCGGTGCTGATGGTGGCACCACTGCGGCTGATGCCCGGCAAGATGGCGAGCGTCTGTGCCAGGCCGATGATCAGCGCGGACTTTAAGGTAACATCCTTTTTCTTTGTGGGTGCAAAACGCGTGAGGAAGAGGAGCGTGGCAGTGACAAGCAGCATAAATCCAACGAAAACGACCCTGCCTTCAAAAACACTTTCTATCTGTTCTTCAAACAGCAGTCCGACAATGCCGGTAGGGATGGCGGAGGCCAGCAACAGCAGGGTGAACTTCATTTCCGGATTCCATTGAAAGCGGAAGAAGTTAATGATGAGGGATACAATGTCGCGGCGGAAAACGACCACCACGCTCATGAAAGTAGCACCGTGCACAATGATGTTGAAGGTAAAGAAGTTGTGAGGGTCTTCGAGTCCAAAGAGTGCGCCGCCCAGTTCGAGGTGGCCGCTGCTGCTGACGGGTAAAAATTCTGTCAGACCTTGCAGCAGGCCCAGTATCAAAGCTTCAATCCAACTCATTTCCTTTTTTTATAGGGTTGCTCTGACTTGATTTTTGCCTGCGGCCTTTTGGATGCAGGCTCCTCCGGCTTGTTGGTGGTCTTCTTCATAATGGCATAAATCTGGATGGCATAGCCGGCCAGCACCAATACCGGTGCCAGGGTCAGCCTCCGGAAATTGAAGATGTCTTCACTGAAAACGGCAGGGTCATCGCTGCCGCCACCAATCATCAGGACAAAGCCCAGTGCAGTCACGGCCAGACCGGTAATGAGCCAGGTGTACTTGTGTCTGTCAAACAGCAGGACGCTTTTTTGTTGCTTGTTCATGTGTATGTGATTAATATAGGTACAAAAAGTCGGTTTTAAGCTTGAGATATTTTCTTACAGCAAAGAACGTTGATATCCAGCTGATGACGATGCCCAGTATCAGGATGCCGGCAAGCAATATCGTTAGCATCTGCAAATCCAGAAACAAGGCCATTTCGGGTATTTGTTTCCAGCTGGCATATAATGTGATAACAAGCAGGATGATGGTGATGATGGCGCCGATCACACCCTGCATTACACCCCTGATGACGAAAGGCCTGCGGATGAATGACTGCGTGGCGCCCACCAGCTGCATGCTTTTTATCAGGAAGCGTTTAGAAAACACGCTGAGCCTGATGGTGTTGTTGATGAGGGCAAAGGCGATGATCAGCAATAAAACGCTGAAAGCCAGCAGCCCAATGCCGATCCGTCTCAGGTTTTCGTTGACCAGGTGTACAAGTGACCGCTGGTAGTCAACGTCTGTGACGATGTTGTGCCGTCTCACCTGCCCTTCAAACACCGGCATGCTGTCGGGGTTGGCATAAGCCGCTTTGAGGCTCACCTGTATGGATGCCGACAGCGGGTTGTAGCCCAGGAAGGCAATGAAGTCTTCGCCCAGATCTTCCATGAGCATCTCGGCGGCCTCCTCACGTGAAATAAAAGTGGTTGCATTGACAGACGGCATGGCATCCAGCGCATCATTCAGCCGCTTGATGTCATTTTCAGAGGCCCCGTCATCGATAAAAACCGATACAGCGATGCTCTCGCGCAGGTGTTCTGAAAGCTTTTGGGCGTGCAGTATGATCAGACCCAGCAGGCCCAGCACAAACAGCACCAGGGTGATGCTCACCACCGTGGATATGTACGAGGACCTCAAACGCCTGCCTATGATCTTGTCTTCCTGTCGGGCCATTTAATACAAGTTATAAGTTGTATGTTAGAAATTATTAATCAGCAATCATTAATCAGCAATCAGCAACCAGCAATCAGCAATCAGCAATCAGCAATCATCAACCAGCAATCATCAACCAGCAATCAGCAATCAGCAATCAGCAATCAACAATCAGCAATCAGAAACCATCAATTAGAAATTAGAAATTATTGTGTGCGAAATTACAAAAAAAACCTTATTTCCTATCATATGTTATCTTGCGCCCCCGCCGCCTGATGCTGCGCCACCGCCACCGCCCATTGTGCCGCCACCGCCGGCACCTGTGGTGGAGCTCATCGCCTTGCCGGTGCCGGTGATCACTTTGTTGACGGTTCGGCCGATGTTGTTTGCACTACTGCCATATAATACTATCCAGGGGAAATATGCGAACTGCCCCGAATGCTCGAGGGCTTGTGTAAGCCGCTTCAGGTACCTTGGTCCCAGACCCAGCGCTATGCCATAAATCAGGTGCTCGTTGAGGCTGTCTGCGTCGAGGTCTTTAATGCGGGAATCAAAATCATATTTCTTAAGGTGGTTTTTCAGCGATTTCCACTGTCGGTAGGCGACCTCCCCCTTTTCGGTGCGCTGCATAATAAACAGGCTTGCAAAGATTGACAGGAACGTCAGCAGTGCGGGTAACAGCAGCCACGGACCGAACAGCACCACCAGCGCAATCATACCCAACAGGGATGCGATGCTTACAGCGAAGCCTGTGTCACGGCCTTTCTTGCTCTCTTTGTCAAACCATAATTTCTCCAGAGCCTCCTTCTTTAGCGCCTTTTTCCATTTCTGATAAAACTTCTGCATCTTGAGCTGCTCCTTGCTGATCGTTTTCAATCTGACCTGGTCGGTGCGGCCGCTGAGCTGGTCGAACAGCTGGCTCAGCAGCATGTGCTCATATTCGGATAACTGTCCGCGGTTTTCTTGCCAAAACCGCCTGTTCGCAATAAAAACGGTGTCTGAAAAGTCTTTTTTGATGCCCAGGATGATTTTTGTGGTTGTTTTCTCTTCTATTTTGAAGAAGCCTCTGTAGGCCAGGTGAAACATGGTGGATACGAGGGCGTTGTTGGTGATGTATGTGCCATGCATCAAGTAGTTAACCAGACCGGGTTTTTCTTTTTCAGGAAGTTTTGCGTAAGCTCCGGGCTTTTGGCTGAGCACCGGTTTTTTTCTGTATTTTCTGAACAGCCAGACCCAAAAGGCGATATATAGCAGGGACACAATGGCTGCTGCTTGTTTTCCTCTGCTGTACCTTTCTTCTCTTCGGATGTCGCGTTCAGCTTGCCTGGCTTGCTGCTCGAGTTCTTCCTCGCGCATGCGGTTAGCCTCCTCTGCGAGTTGGGCTGTTTCCTCCAGTACGCTTTCGCGGATGTAAGTGTTGGAGGACACGAGCCGGTTAAAGCTCGTTGTAGGGTATAGCGCCCTGATTTCAAGATATCTTCCTGCCGGAAGGCGTTCCAGGCTGATCTCCACGATGCCGTCTTCGGCAATGGAAGAAACGGCCTCGAGGGAGCCGTGCACCCAGTGTTCAGGCTTTCCGGCCGGCAATGGCTCCGGCGGGATGATGCGCGCGTGGATGTCAGAAATGGGTTTTGTCCATTCGTCAGAGATGATCTGGTAATAGAGAAGGGCGGCATCTGCAAAACGTTCTACGGCGCCTTCGGCCGTGTAGCGGATGCTGAAGGTGCGGGTGGTGTCGCGTGCATCAAAAAAAAGCTGCAGCTCCAGTTCCCGCTTTCTTTCAACGACACGGAAAGTGCCCGGGTTGCCGGAGTCATTCTGCGCAAAAGGTTGATCCCCTTCAAACACACTGAAGTTGCTGAAGGTAGCCTTTCCTTCGCGTGGAAAGGTGCGATACACTTCCGAAAAGCGTCCGTCGAAGCTGAATTCACGGTCTTCCTGCACCTGCA
>SLDN01000174.1 GCA_007125275.1 Bacteroidales bacterium
AATGCGTATATATGGTGCGCCTTGATATCCTTGATGAGAATGCTATATCGCTCATCGATGCTTTATTGTAGCCGTAACGCAGGAAAATCACGCGCGCACCTTCAATTATTTGTTCCTTGCTTGTCATCTTTTAAAAATATGTGAATATTTGTAAACATGTATTTTGCGTCGGATACACAATTGCACAAATATAGTATAATTGTGCAATATATGCAATTCTTAAGAATTAAATTTTACTTTTGTTATTTCCAAGGAGGAGTCTTAAGTATTTTTTCAGTTGGATATCAACATCATATAATTAATAAAGATTTATGAATAAAAAGAAGCGTATCGTCGTATTAACCGGGGCCGGCATCAGCGCAGAGAGTGGCATCAGCACCTTTCGCGACAGTGGCGGACTGTGGGAAAAGTATGATATCATGGAGGTGGCCACGCCGGAAGCCTGGCATCGTAACCAGGCCCTGGTCCTGGATTTTTACAACCAGCGCCGCAAACAGCTTTACGAAGTTGAGCCCAACGCTGGCCATTACGCTTTGGTGGAGCTGGAAAAACATTTTGATGTTCAAATCATCACACAGAATGTGGATGACTTGCACGAGCGTGCCGGTTCCACCAATGTGATGCATTTGCACGGAGAGCTGAAAAAGGTCCGTAGCAGTGTGGATGAAGACCTGGTTTACACCCTCGATGGTTGGGAGCTAAAGGCAGGTGATTTATGTGACAAGGGGTCGCAATTGCGGCCGCACATCGTATGGTTTGGCGAAGCTGTTCCAATGATACCGGCCGCTGCTGAGCTGTCTTCAACGGCTGATATTTATGTGATCATTGGCACCTCCCTCAACGTTTATCCGGCGGCAGGACTTGTTGACTATGTTCGTGCGGGTACGCCCATTTTTCTTATCGACCCCAATGATCTCAATGTGGGGCATATCAGCGGCCTTACCATCATCAGGGAGAAAGCCGGCACCGGAACGAAAAAACTTGTCCAGGAATTAATTAAATAGTGTATGCGAAAGTTGTCAATGGAAGAGCTCGGGCGCAAAACCCCGGAGATGTACAAGGCTTCCGAAAAGTTTCCTGCGGTGTTGGTGCTCGATAATATTCGCAGCATGATGAATACCGGTTCTGTATTTCGTACCGCCGATGCCTTCCTTCTCGAAGGTATTTTGCTTTGCGGTTTCACGGCCACGCCACCTCACCGCGAAATACATAAAACCGCCCTCGGCGCGACCGAATCAGTGGCCTGGGAATATTTTGAAAAAACCACAGAGGCCATTTTGCAGTTAAAACAAGCCGGATACACGGTGGCAGCCCTGGAGCAAACCACTGAAAGCATTGACCTGCGTGTATTTCAGCCTGATCTGAAAAAAAAATACGCCTTTGTATTTGGGAATGAAGTGAAGGGCGTTGACCAGGAGGTGCTTGCCCTTTGTGACCTGTGCCTGGAAATACCGCAGTTTGGCACCAAACACTCATTAAACATTAGCGTTACAGCCGGTATGGTGATTTGGGATGTTTTTTGTAAAATGCAAGCATCTTTATAATTCAATATTTGCTGTCACCGGTGTGCATTCAATTTGAAATCATAAGCATTAGATAATTATCTTTGTCGATCATATTCAACGTATCAAATTCATTATTTAAAAATATTGCAATGAATAAAAAATCTATTATCCTGTTGATCCTGGCAGTATTTCTGTTCCAGGCGCCGGCCAAAGCCGATGAGGGCATGTGGCTGCCCTTTTTAATTAGCGACGAGTTGCATCAGGAGATGCAGCGTATGGGGCTGAACCTCACCCCTGAGGAAGTTTTTAGTTTTACCCAACCGAGTATCAAAGACGCCATTGTTAGCTTTGGTGGTTTTTGTACCGGTGAAATAATCTCCGATCAGGGACTGGTACTCACCAATCACCACTGCGGTTATGGTCGTATACAGGCTCACAGCTCGGTTGATAACGATCTGCTTACGGACGGCTTCTGGGCAATGACCCGCGAAGAGGAACTGCCTAACGAAGGCTTGTTCGTTCGCTTCCTGGTGCAGGTCGAAGATGTGACCGACGAGATCAAATCCCTCCTGACACCTGATATGACAGAGGAGGTGCGCAATGGCATCATCCGCACGCGTAGCAATCAGCTGACGGAGGAAGCCATCGAAGGCACGCATTACACGGCCAATGTCAGGTCAATGTTTGCCGGCAACTACTTTTACCTTTTTGTTTATGAAACCTTCAATGACGTTCGCCTGGTAGGAGCGCCGCCTTCTTCGATAGGTGCGTTCGGCGGCGATACCGACAACTGGGAGTGGCCGCGGCATACCGGCGACTTTGCCTTGTTCCGGGTCTACACTGCCCCGGATGGCACGCCGGCTTCTTATGATCCTGAAAATATACCACTGCGCCCGCGCCATCACTTGCCTGTTTCGATCCGCGGCGTCAGTGAGAACGATTTTGCGATGGTATTGGGCTACTCAGGTCGAACAGAAAGATACCTGACATCCTTTGGCATCGACTACCGCCTGGAGTATATGTATCCCATTCGCATTGATATCCGTCGTGAGAAGCTGGATATCATTGAAGAAGCCATGGCGCAAAGTGATGAAGTCAGGATCAAATATGCTTCAAAACATTCAGGCATATCCAATTATTGGAAAAATTTCATCGGGATGAGTGAGTCGCTAGAGCGCCTCAATGTGGCTGATGCCAAACGTGAGCTGGAAGCTGAGTTTGCTGAATGGGCGAAGGCTGATACGGAACGCAGCGCAACCTATGGACATGTTATTGATGATTTTGACGCTGTTTATCAGGGCCTTCGTGAATTCAATTCGCATAATTACATATTTATCGAATCGATGATGACAGGTCCTGAAGTAATTCGTACGGCAAATGCCTTCAGCAACTTGCATCGTATGATGGAGAGTGACTTGTTGAATGATGATGAAAATGAGGGAAACGGTGTCGATGAGCCGGCTGACGAAGAAGCCGAAGACCCTGTGGCTGCGCAGGCCGAAAGATTGAAAGGGATGGGTGAGCGCCTGTATCGTAACTATGATGCTGATGTTGACCGGCAGCTTTGGGCCGCGATGTTCAAAATCTATTATGAAAACGTGCCGCTCGATATGCAGCCTGAAATCTTCACCTTCATTGAAGATACTTATGGCAATGATTTTGAAGCTTATGCTGATGCCGTTTATGCAGAAAGCATTTTTACAGACCAGGAACGGCTTAATGCCTTCCTTGACGACCCGCAATTTGAAGTCCTCGACGATGATCCGGTATTTAAGGCAAGCAGCTCCCTGTATGCCACATATCGTGAAATTAATGAGCAGATAGCCACCTATAACACCCGCCTGCAAAGGGCCGAAAGGTATTTTATTCGCGGATTGCTTGCCATGAAGCCTGATACACCTTTTTATCCGGATGCAAACAGCACCATGCGCTTTACCTATGGCACCGTTAATGGATACAAACCGATGGATGCAGTATATTATGACTACATCACCACATTAACCGGTGTGATAGAAAAAGAAGATCCGGACCATCATGAGTTTGTTGTGCCTCCGAAACTTAAGGAGCTTTACGAATCCCGGGATTTTGGTGATTATGTCTTCAACAACAACATGGTCGTCAATTTTATTACCAACAATGACATCACGGGCGGTAATTCAGGCAGTCCGGTGATCAACGCCGATGGCCATTTAATTGGTGTTGCCTTTGATGCCAATTGGGAAGGGATGAGTGGCGACATTCTGTTTGAGCACGACTTACAGAAATGCATCAATGTGGATGCACGTTATATGTTGTTCATTATTGAAAAATTTGCGGGGGCACATCACCTCATCGAAGAAATGACCATAGTAAAATGACAAAAAAGATTCAAAGTATTACCATTTACCGCAAGGATCTTCCACCGGAAGGTTCAGACAATGGAAATCCCAGTGAAGAGCACATTGTTTCAAGGACCATTTACCATCCGGAGTTTAACAAAATCACCCTGGAGGAGCAATATGGTGCAAGTGGCGACCTTGAGCAAAGCACTGAATTCACTTATGATGAAAAGGGATTTTTGATCAGGGAGGTGCTTAAGGAGGCTGATGGCACTGTGATGGAGGAAAAAAGTTATGAGGCGGATGACCATCAGCGTATTGCCAGGGAGTATTTACATTATGCCGATGGGTCGCGCGATACCATCAACTATGCCTACGACGATGATGGAAACGTCATCAGGAAGGAAACAGTGGATGCTGATGGTGATGTGGAGGAAACTTTTGAATATCAATACGAGAATGGCAAGCTACTGCATGAGCTGATAAGGGACGAGTCAGATGAGATCATATCTGAGACGCGTTATCATTATGAAGATGATCGATTAACTGAGGTGGTAAGCCTGGATGGTATTGAAGGGGAGGAGCGTAACCGGGTTTATACCTATAATGAGGGTGGGCATCGTGAAAGTGTGATGTTATATGATGCAGAAGGCAATCCTTTGGAGCGCGTGTTGCTGGAGACGGATGAGAAAGGACGGCCGGTAAAGGTTGTTGAGGAGAATCGTCAAAAGAAAAACACCTTGCATTTGCGCTACGATGATCATGGAAATGTTGTTTTCCAGGAGGAGTTTGATTTAAAAGGCGCTTTGGTGAGCAGGGTAGAGCGCACCTATGATGAGGCCGGGCGGTTGCTTGAGAGCCGGATAGATCAGAATGTTCCTTCGCACGGCATCAATCGTAGTTACCGGGTGTGGCAGGAATATACATTTGGTTAGATGTTGGAAGAATTCAAATAGAAAAAGGCCGTCAATAGTAAATTGGCGGCCTTTTTTGTAAGATGATTTTTTGTTATTGCAGTCCTGAAGCTTGTCCCCGGAGCGTGGAGTAGTTCACCCTGAGGGCGTTTACCATTCTTAGCTCTTGTTTTACATCGGTTACGATCCCCATTCTGGTATCGCTGTCGATTTTAAGGGAGGTGGTCATCAGCGGTCTTTCAGCCTCTTGTGTGGCTTGTCTTTCAGCTTCGATGAAGGATGCAATGTCTTCAACCGTTGCAAAAGAGTCGTATAGCTGGATACGCGGTTCGGTACCAAACACCTGGGCTTGCATGGGGGGCCCGATATAGATAAAGCTCACCAGCGACCTGCGTTCCAATTGTTGGATCTCTGTGGCGCTGGGCAGGGCTGTCCTGACATACAGTGTGGTTTCACGCATCACTGTGGTCACCATAAAGAAGAAAAGCAGCATAAAGATAATATCCGGCAGTGATGCCGTATTAATCTTTGGAGTACCCTTGGTATTTTCTTTTTTAAATCTACCCATTTTATCTTCCTCCTATATCTCTTGGTTCAGCTTCAGAAATTGCAAATGGTGCTGCACGTCTGACTGCCGTAATTAATTCTTCATCAGTAAGTTCTCGAAAGGCACGACCAAAGTGCTCCCTTGCTATCATGTCTCTGACCTCCCGGCCGGCTGCGGATAACTCGTTCTGCACGGTGATATACATTTCATAGGACGTGCCTCTGTCATTCTGAAGTGAGATAACAGCCCTTGTAGCCACCATGACTTCCCCGATGTGCTCTACGTCGACCAGCTCCTTGGCTGGCAGGTTGGGGTCGTTGTCGGGGTTCAACAAAAAGTGTTTCGCTGCTTCCCTCAGATTATTGACATTCATCTGCTGGCCCTCAACCATCAGTCTGTCCTGGGCATCGACCAATACAACAAAGACGTTGCGTTCGCGAACAGGTGGTGGTTCGGGTGCACTCGGGTCAATGGGCGGTGGCAACATCCTGTTGATTCCTGTGTCAACATCCATTGTGGTAGTTACCAGGAAGAATATCAGCAGGAGGAATGCAATATCGGCCATTGAACCGGCATTGATCTCGGGATTCATTCTAGCCATAGAAAGATCTCCTATTTAATTGGTTACCTAAAAAGTTTATAAACCTCTGT
>SLDN01000152.1 GCA_007125275.1 Bacteroidales bacterium
AAACTCTGAACCCCAAACTCCGAACCATGAACCATGAACCCTGAACCCTGAACCCTGAACCCTGAACCCTGAACCCTGAACTGTGATCTTGGGTCATTTGCTTAACCCGGGTTGTTTTTTATCCCACAGCATAAACACCATAATGAGTGCCAGCCCCGCGATGGCGCTGCCGATGATGGTTGCAGGATGCGGTTGGTGGCCAAAAAATTCGAAATAGCGCGGGTCGCTGTTGAACAATTCGGCAAAGCGGGCAGGGGAGACGCTTTTTTCCAGGAAGGGAACTTCCATTCCAAGGCTGTTGACGCGGGTTTCCAGCACTTCTTTCCAGGGCCAGAGTTTGTTGAGGGAGCCGATCATAAAGCCTGACAGGATGGCCAGTGTGGCGTTGTGGTATTTTTTAAACAGCCAGGCAATCACATTTGAGAAAGCGATCACGCCGATGACGCCGCCTGCGGCAAAAACCGCTATGATGCTGACTTGCAAATCTCTGACAGCGTTGAGCATAAACTCATACTTGCTGAGCAGCACCAGGATGAAGGCACCGGAAATGCCGGGCAACACCAGGGCACAAAAGGCGATGGCTCCTGACAGGAAAACGAACCAGTAGGCCTCAGGTGTGGCAGCCGGCGATGCAATGGTGATGTAGTAAGCTATTGCTGTGCCTGCAAGCAGCAGCAATAGGACCTGCCATGTCCATTTCTCTACTTTGCGGCCGATATAGACTGCAGAGCCCAGGATGAGTCCGAAGAAGAATGCCCACACCGGCATGGGGTGGTTGGCCAGCAGCCACGACATCAGCTTTGCCAGCGAAAAGATGCTGATGAGTATGCCTGTGACCACTGCCAGCAAAAAGTTGCCGTTGATGCTTTTCCAGGCAGCCGGTATGCCTTGCTTGAAAAGGGTTCTGAAGAAGGCCGCGTTGACGCTTTTGATGCTTTGTATCAGCTCTTCGTAAATGCCTGTTATGAAGGCGATGGTGCCGCCCGACACGCCTGGTATCACGTCCGCACCCCCCATGGCCATTCCGCGCAACATCAATGCGATATAATCACCGGGCTTTCGTTTTGGCATCAGGTATTATTTTGTGAGTTTGTAGTTATTGAAGCTTTCCGGAAGGAAGTCAAAGAAGGTGTCGCCGCGCAGGCCCAGCCTCAGTGTTTCGAGGGCTGCCACCTCTGCAGGAGCGATGTTGCCCAGGTTGACGTTGGTACCCAGCTGTTTGATGAACCACACCTGTTGCGATTTGAGCGGTGCCTCCCAGATGATCTTTTCGCCGGGTACGGTCTTTAATATGTCGAAAATCAGCCCGGTATCGGCCTTGCCACTCTTTTCGTAAATGCCCACCGTGCCGCTTTCTCTTGCTTCGCCAATCACATAGCTGCTGCCGGCAGCCAGTTCATTTTTCATGCTGGTAGCCCAGGTGGTGGTGTCAATATGCACCTCTGCATCTTTGGCGCCCACTTCCGACACCACGGTGTAGTTTTTAGATAACTTTTCTATGATGCGGCATTTCTCATCTTCATGAATCAAAATGGAACCATCAGATATTTCAATCGTGTCGCACCCCAGATCATCAATGTATTTGAGGTAGCTGTCAAGCTGATCCCGCACCCAAAAAGCTTCAAACAGGGTGCCGCCGACATAAACCTTTATATTATGATCGTGGTAAACCTTTACTTTTTCCTTCACTCCGCGGCAGGCCACAGAGGTGCCAAAGCCAAGTTTCAGAAAGTCGATAAGGTGTCCGGTGGTTTCGGCCAGATCGTTTGCCTGCCTGATGCCCAGCCCTTTGTCCATTGCCATTGTGATGCCTGTAGATCTCGGCCTCTGTTCTCTTTCAGGAAGTAACGAAAGCATGTTTCTTTGATTTTTTATTCAAAAAGATGTTGGAGTCCTGTTTACTTTAGTCTGTCAAAAGCTTCAAAATAATCTTTGCTCTCTTTGAGTTTAGGAAAACGCTTGATGATGTTGTCCAGATTTTCAGGGTCTGCGGCATAGGCCTCTTCCAGGCAGAAATTTCCTTCATCAGGCTTTCCGCTGAGAAAGTGGATGGCAGCCATGGCATAGAGGATGCTGCTGTAACCGGGGAGTGCTTCAATGCCCCTGCTCAGCAACGCTAAGGCATCTGTGTGGTCGCCCAGGCTGTGAAGTGCTTCAGCATATTCAAGCCAGCTTTCTTCATCCGACGGGTCAATATCGAGGGCCTGCTCATAAACCTTTTTGGCGCTCTCCTTGTCGTTGATCATGCTATAAGTATTGCCCAGCAGACAAAGGTAGTTCACATTGTCATTGTCAAGCATCAGGCCGTGCTCCATATATTTGATCGACTCATTGGCGTTACCGAGCTCCAGCTCACATATTCCTATGCCTATCCACGCATCAGCCATTTCAGGGTCAAGCTGCGAGCACTTCCTGTAATATTGAAGGGCATTTTCGTAATCATCAAGTTTTTCATAGCATTCGCCGATGTAATAGAGCTTCATTACATCATTGTCATCATCCGGCATAGAGGATTCATAGGCGCTGATGGCCTCCTGGAAGCGGTTGAGAAGGCTCAGTGCATAGCCCTTATGAAACCAGGACTGCTCGTGGTGTTTGTTGATAATGAGGGAATAATCAAATGCATCCAGTGCTTTTTCGTACAAGCCTGCATTAATATAAGAAACGCCAAGGTTGAACCATGCTTCCGTATTGTAAGGATTCCTGCCAATAAGTTTTTGAAAAAATGCTATACCTTCCTCGGTAAGTGAAAGGAGATCAAAACAATAAGCCGCTTCATATATGGCCAGATCGTTGTTGGGGTTGAGGTGCAAGGCCTTGTCAAGATATTCAAGGGTTTTGTCAAAATTGCCCATATTCTCATATTCAAGGGCGATATTACAATAAATATAATCAGGGTCGTCAGCAGTGCCTACGGCCTTGTTATACTCTTCGATGGCCTTGGTATAATCCTGTAATTGCGAGTAAATGGCGCCCTTTGTAAGATAGATGTCGTTGTTGTTGGGCTCCAGACTTTCAACTTTGCTGAGCAGGCTCAGGGCATCATCCTCCTGGTTTAAGTTTGCCAGCAGCTGCGCCTTGAGCAACATCAGTGGAACAGATGAAGGATGGAGTCTGGAGGCATATTGCGCTGCATCAATGGCTTCCTCGAAAAGGTTCGAGAAGACGTAATGCTCCACGATCTCTTCAAAGTCATCCACGTCAAAATACACGCGCTTCCCACTGTTGCTAGCGTCCTCGTATTTTGTCACCTGCCAGGGTATGTCAAAGTGTTCTTCCATATATTTCTGTGAAAAAAGAAACTTTTGCAAAGTTAGCTTTTTCTTCGTTGTAAAAGTACCAACTTTTTTTTTAATGAAATCATTTCACTATAAGAGGTTGTTAGAACTTGTTAACAACTTGACTTGTTTTTCGCTGAACGGTCACCGCAATGATCTCTGCTGCAATTTGCAAAAAAAGTGGTATTTTTGCACTCTAGAAAAATATTCCTATACTATATGTTTGATAATCTGAATGATAAGCTGGAAAAAGCCTTTAAGGTCATCAAAGGGCAGGGTCACATCACTGAGATCAACGTGGCCGAATCCTTAAAGGACATCCGTCGTGCGCTGGTAGATGCAGACGTCAACTTCAAAATTGCCAAGACATTTACGGAGCGCGTCAAGGAGGAGGCACTCGGTCGCGACGTGCTCAGGTCGGTATCGCCCGGGCAGTTAATGATAAAGATTGTGCATGAGGAACTCACCTCCCTGATGGGCACCACCCATGAGGAGCTGAACATCAAGGGCAGCCCGGCCATCATACTGATCGCCGGCCTGCAGGGTAGCGGTAAAACCACCTTCTCGGCCAAGCTGGCCAACTACCTGAAGGGTAAGAAAGGCAAAAAAGTTTTGCTGGTAGCCGGCGACGTGTACCGCCCTGCAGCCATCGAGCAGCTGAAGACGCTTGGCGGGCAGATCGATGTGGAGGTGTACACCGAAGACGACGTGAAAGACCCTGTCGGGATCGCCAAGCGGGCTGTGAAGCACGCCGGCACGATGGGACACAACGTGGTGGTGGTCGATACCGCTGGCCGCCTGGCCATCGATGAGCGGATGATGGATGAGATATCATCACTCAAAAAGACACTGAACCCCCAGGAAACCCTTTTTGTGGTGGATGCCATGACCGGCCAGGATGCCGTAAACACCGCCAGGGCTTTCAACGACCGCCTCGATTATGAAGGTGTGGTGCTCACCAAGCTCGATGGCGACACCCGCGGTGGTGCAGCACTCACCATCCGGCAGGTGGTCGACAAACCCATCAAGTTCGTCGGGGTGGGTGAGAAGATGGACGCCATAGAGCTGTTTCATCCGCGTCGTATGGCTGACAGGATACTCGGCAAAGGCGACATCGTGACCCTCGTGGAGAAAGCCCAGGAGCAGTTCGACGAAGAGGAAGCAAAAAAGCTGCAGAAGAAGATCGCCAAAAACCAGTTTAACTTCAACGACTTCCTGAAGCAGATGCAGCAGATCAAGAAGATGGGCAATGTAAAAGACCTGATGGGGATGATCCCCGGCATGGGCAAAGCCCTCAAGGATGTTGATATTGAAGACGATGCCTTCAAAGGCATCGAAGCCATCATCTATTCGATGACGCCCGCCGAAAGGGAAACCCCGGCCATCCTCAACGGCAGCCGTCGCAAACGAATAGCCATGGGCGCCGGCACCGACATCCAGGAAGTCAACAAGCTCATCAAACAGTTTGGCGACACCCGCAAGATGATGCGCATGATGACCACCGGCGGCAAAGGCCAAATGGCGAATATGATGCGCAACATGCAACAAAAACGATAACTCCGAACCCGTAACCATGAACCCGTAACCATGAACCATATGAAACTAATTGATGGAAAAAAAATATCAGCGGCTATAAAGGAAGAGATCGCCAATGAAGTAAAACGCATAAAGGACAATGACGGCAAGGTGCCCCACCTGGCGGCCATCCTGGTGGGGGAGGACCCTGCCAGTCAGACTTATGTGGACAGCAAGGCAAAGGCCTGCGATCAGGTTGGCTTTGATTCATCCACCTACCGCTTCCCGGCAGATGTGTCGGAGAAGGAGCTGCTCGAAGCGGTAACATTTGTTAATAATGATCCGGAGATCGACGGTCTCATCGTGCAGCTGCCCTTGCCGGATCATATCGACAACCAGAAGGTGATACAGCAGATCCTGCCCGAAAAGGACGTGGATGGCTTCCACCCGGTCAATGTGGGCCGCATGACCATTGGTCTGCCTTCGTACGTGTCGGCAACGCCTTTTGGCATCATGGAGCTGCTGATGCGCAGCCGCATCGAAACCACCGGCAAGAACTGTGTGGTGCTTGGGCGCAGCAACATTGTGGGCAAACCGATGAGCCTGCTGATGGCACGCAACGAGGAGCCGGGCAATGCTACGGTGACCGTTTGTCACAGCAAGACCAAAAACCTGAAGGAGATCACCTCCCGTGCTGATATCCTGATCGTGGCCATCGGCCGCCCTGAATTTGTTACCGCTGATATGGTGAAGGAGGGCGCTGTGGTCATTGATGTTGGCATCCATAGGGTGCCGTCGGACAAGACGAAGTCAGGCTTCCGGCTCATCGGCGACGTGTGCTTTGATGAGGTGTCGGAAAAGGCCTCTTACATCACGCCCGTGCCGGGTGGCGTAGGCCCGATGACCATCGTGTCGCTGCTGATGAACACGCTGAAGGCATCCAAAAAAGAAATATACGGATAAGTTGCGCAAGTCAGAACCTATAAACATCAGTGAGGCCGAAAGGCAGCTGCTTGACGGGG
This sequence comes from Bacteroidales bacterium, assembly GCA_007125275.1. Next base: position 5,816 of record SLDN01000152.1, read on the forward strand.
GCGTTCTGCTGCCTGTGATGGAGATGTTTTACTCCCTCCAGG
>SLDN01000219.1 GCA_007125275.1 Bacteroidales bacterium
AGTTGTTGTAACGGTGCGGAAAAAATGGATTTTTGGCATTATCAAGAAATTTTTCCGAATTGCGTGTGATCAGAAAAAAGGTGGCGAAGCAGTGGCCTCCGGTTTTGAGCACCCTTGCAATCTCTTGCAGGTAATTTTCCACCTCATCGGGCTGCATGTGGGTAAAAACTGAGATGAGTGCTGTAAGGTCGAAAACAGAATGCGGATACGGGAACATAAACTTTCCTGCCAATGCCTCACTTTCAAGGTTATAGAGGTCGTTTTGCAGTGGTATATGGGTAAAGTTGAAGTTTGAATACATTTTATAATGCTTCTTACACCATTCGATACCTTCTTTCACAATATCGAAACCTTCATAGCGGCCTTTTTCATCCAGAAAGCTGGTTAACGGCCTTGCCAGTCTGCCAATGCCGCAGCCAATGTCGAGGACCTGGTATCCGGGTTTCAGCTGGCATGTGGATATCAGGTTCTTCAGCAAATCATCGCCGGCGGCGACAAAATCCCCCTGGCCGGTAAATATTTTCCCCCTTGGTGGCACCAGCGGCTGCCTTTTCCCTGAAACACTGTCAATCAGATCAGCAGGGAAGAAAACCAAGCGCCGTGCCACACGCCGTTGTGCCGGGCCTAAAGAATAATACGCTTTTCTGAGCAGGCTCATAATATATTAGGATATGGCTGGTGAGATGATTTAATTAAAGAGGGGCCGTATCCGACAATAAAACACTTGAAGAATCCGACACAATACGATTAAAACTTCTTCGAAAGCCTTTCAAGAATCCCTGCCCCATTTCTGAACAGCGTTTGTTTCCGATCGGGCCCCAGCGATATGATATCCACGGTGATGCCGATATATTCTTCTATAAGGCTTATGAAATCAAGCAATTCCAGCGGCAGCTGTTCAAATGTATCCACTTTCCCGGGATCACTCTGCCACCCTTTAAGCTCCTTATATATCGGAGTGGCTTTAACGAGGTTGCAGGCAGGCGGCAAGATGTTTTTTTGTTCTCCATCGACTTCATAGGCAACGCATACCTGGATGTTCTTCAGTTCATTAAGCACATCTGCTTTTGTCATGATGAGACGGGAAACGCCGTTGATCATCACGGCATATTTTAGTGCCGGCAGGTCGAGCCATCCGCACCGCCTGGGTCTGCCTGTCGTTGAGCCGTATTCATTTCCCATTTTACGAATGTGATCACCATCATCGCCATGCAGTTCAGTGGGAAAGGGTCCGCTACCGACGCGTGTGCAGTAAGCTTTAAACACGCCGAACACTTCACCAATCCGGGAGGGAGCAAGTCCGAGGCCGATGCAAGCACCGGCTGCAATGGTATTTGATGATGTCACGAAGGGATATGACCCAAAGTCAATGTCAAGCAATGTCCCCTGGGCACCTTCAGCCAGAACACGTGCACCCTTGTCGAGCGCTTCATTGACAAACAGCTCACTTTGTACCTGCGGGATGGCAAGCAAGCGGTCAAGACCTTCGAACCAGGCTTTCTCGTAGGCATCAAAGGTTAGCCCGTCAAGACGCAGCTCCTCCACCTTACAACCCAGACTGGTGGCCAACGACAGATGTTCTGCCTTGAGCAAGTCGTATTTCTGCCTGAAGTCAGGGGCAGAGGCATCTGCTATCCGGATTCCGCTGCGAGCAACCTTATCAGTATAAGCGGGGCCAATGCCTTTCAAAGTGCTTCCTATCTTCAGCTTTCCCTTTTTATGCTCAAAGGCTGCGTCCAGCAGCCGGTGTGACGGCAATATCAAATGGGCCTTGCTGCAGATGAAGAGTGATTCATTTAGTTGTTCCAGTGGGATGTTCAACTGATCCATTTCTTTGCTAAAGATAAAAGGATCAACAACCACACCATTGCCAACCACATTAAGGCATCCCGGATGAAAAATGCCCGAAGGGATGGTGTGAAGGATGTACTTTTTGTCTTCAAATGCCAGTGAATGCCCGGCATTCGGACCTCCCTGGAATCGTGCAACCATTTTGTAATGAGGTGTCAGCACATCTACGATCTTGCCTTTGCCTTCATCGCCCCATTGCAGGCCCAGCAAAACATCTGCTCTGTTGTTTTCCGTCATAATGTTGGGTTTTGGATGACAGGTCACTGCCTGTCAATGCATACAAACTTATTTACTTGCCATGGAAAGGTCAATTGCTTTATATGACATCATCAAAAATGATCCGTCAAAACGTAAGATCATTTATTTAGCCAAAAATAAGACAATTTACAAAGAGTGCAAACAAGAATGTGGAAATATATCAAAATATGCAGAAAACAATTGCAGAAAGATGTCAGGACTCTTGCTTTCCGGTGCGGCAGGTCAGGCAGTTGCCATAAAAAGCAAGCGACCTCTTGGTTGTCTCAAAATTAAATAATTCACTTACCGATTCCTGGATGGCAAGCAACCTTGGATCGCAGAACTCATAAACACGGCCGCACTGAGAACAAACCAAATGGTCGTGCTGCTTGTATTTATATGATTTTTCAAACTGTGCTACATTTTTACCAAACTGATGGCGTTGAACAAGGTTGCATTTTACGAGCAGCTCTATGGTATTATAAATGGTGGCCCGGCTAACCCTGTATTTGTTATTCTTCATTCTGATGTAAAGGGATTCTACATCAAAATGACCTTCCGTAAGATATATCTCACGCAAAATCGTGTATCGTTCCGGCGTCCTTCGATGGCCATTGTTCTGAAGATAAGCCGAAAAAATGTTTTTTACGGTGTCCAGCAGTTCTTTATCGCTATTGTTTTGATCCATTTCCGGTTTTTTTTAACAGACGCAACAATCCGTTGAAGTCCAAACTTACTTAACGGGGCAATAAAGGTACAAAAAAAATTATTATTTGAAATGTTTTTAAATAAAGACCTTTACAAGGTGATAACCAAAACGCTAGTCACCGGCTTCCATCTTTCCTATTCGTGATACTTTTTCAATGCCTTTAAGCTGTTTCAATTTTTTGATCAGGTTATTCAAACGCCTGGTATCATTGATATAGAGCATGACCAGGCCTTCAAAGGTTCCGTGATGCGTATCGAAATGTATGTTTCGAATGTTCACATTATATTCACTGGAAATGGTATCGGTGATGTTTTTAAGCAGTCCTTGCTCATCAATGCCTTTGATTCTGATACCCGACAGGAAGGCAATGGATTCGTGGGTTACCCATTTTGCCTTGACCACCCGGTAGGCGTATTTGGACATCAGCTGCACGGCATTGGGGCAATTGTTGCGATGTATCTTGATCCCATCGAGTATTGTTACGAAGCCGAACACATCATCGCCGGGTATTGGATTGCAGCAAGGAGAAAGCGAGTAGGTCAGATTGTCCATGTTATCCCCGATAAGCAGTGTATCAGGTTTTTCCTTGAGCTGCTGGCGGATGGGGTCGGGGGCAGCTTCTTTTTCAGCTGTTGCATCTTTTGATCTGGCAAACGGGTTTCTCATGTAACTGAGTATGCCTCCTTTCTCCTGCTCGGCGGCATAAGCTTTCAGCTCTTTCTGGCCAATCTTCCCAGTGGCAACCTCATAAAAAAGGTCAAGAGGTGCTTTGAGCTTAAAATGATCAACAAGTTTTTGGATATTCTCCGGATTGTTATCAATCTTAAACTGTCGCAGCTTGCGTTCCAGTATTTCCTTGCCATCTTCGGCCTGGGCTTTCATTTGTTCTTTAAGTGCCGACTTGATCTTCCCCTTTGCCCGGGCAGTGGTCACATAATTCAGCCAGTCTGTTTTGGGATGTTGTTTTTTTGATGTAATGATTTCCACCTGGTCACCACTCTTGAGCATTTGGCTGAGGGGTACCAGTTTGTGATTGACTTTAGCGCCGAGGCAGTTGTTCCCAATCTGTGTATGAATGCTGTAAGCAAAGTCGAGTGCCGTAGAATTGATTGGCAGGGTACGTAGTTCACCTTTTGGCGTAAATACGATGATCTCATCAGAAAACAGGTTCAGCTTAAAGTCATCAATAAAGTCGAGGGCATCAGTCTCTGCGCTTTTAAGGATTTCCCTTATGCGTCTCAACCATTTGTCGATACCACTTTCTCCACCCTTTGATTCTTTGTACTTCCAGTGTGCAGCATAACCTTTTTCGGCCACATCATCCATCCTCACAGTCCTGATCTGCACCTCCACCCACTTCCCCTGCCGGCTCATCACCGTGGTATGCAGGGATTCATAGCCGTTTGCCTTTGGTGTAGATATCCAGTCGCGCAAACGGTCAGGATTGGGCTTGTAAATATCGGTAACTATTGAATACACCTTCCAGCAATCAGATTTTTCCAGGTCTTCCGCAGAATTCAGGATAAAGCGTACCGCAAAGATGTCGTAAACTTCTTCAAAGGGAACTTCCTTTTTTTTCATCTTGCTCCATATGGAGCTGATGGATTTTGTCCTGGCCTGAATCAGAAAATCCACCCTATCCTTTTGAAGCGCACGGCGTATGGGCTGGGTAAATGACTGAATAAATCTGTTTCGCTGTTCTTTTGTGTCAGCAAGCTTCTGAACAATGGTCTGGTAAACCTCAGGCTCAGTATATTTCATAGCGAGGTCTTCCAACTCGCTTTTGATGGCATGAAACCCCAGCCGGTGGGCTAGCGGGGCAAATAGATACAGTGTTTCATTGGCAACCTTGAGCTGTTTGCGCGGGGGCAGCGAATCCAGTGTACGCATGTTATGCAAACGGTCGGCAAGCTTGATCAGGATCACACGCACATCATCAGAAAGCGTGAGCAACATCTTCCTGAAATTCTCTGCCTGCACCGAGCTCGTTTGATCAAAAATCCCTGAAATCTTGGTGAGCCCGTCGATGATGCGGGAAACCTCTTCACCAAAATAATCGCTGATGTCTTCGAGTGTATAGTCAGTGTCCTCTACTACATCATGCAGCAGCGAACAAACCACGCTCGTAGCACCCAGGCCAATCTCTTCGACCACGATGCGCGCCACGGCAATCGGATGATAAATGTAAGGCTCACCACTTTTACGACGGTGGTCAATATGGGCTTTGGCAGCAAAATCGAAGGCCTTGCGTATCAGCTTTCTGCCCTCCTTGCTCATGCCGGGGCGACAAACAGACAGCAACGAACGATAGCGCTTAACTATCTCCGACCTTTCCTTTTCCAGTGCCAGTTGATCCATAAAGATTTCCTAAATGTTGTACATAAAGATACCAATTAATTGCAGAAAGAAATCACAAATAATGATCATGATGAAGGATGGCTAAGACAAGATGTTTATTGCCATTTAATACAATTTTCTTATGTCTCAGACTAATGCAGAAACCAATATTGAAGGCTTTTACAGGCACACACCATTCATCTACCAGGCAAAAAGCGGGAAATCACCCATCAGTGCATTGACTTTTTTGCGAACACCGGCAATCACTTTTTCATCATCGATGTTAGAAATAACTTCATCAATAAAATCAACGATTTTTACCACATCTGCTTCTTTTAACCCTCTTGTGGTAACGGCCGGCGTACCGATACGGATGCCTGAGGTCTGGAAGGGCGAGCGACTATCGAAAGGCACCATATTTTTATTGATGGTGATGTCAGCTTCAACCAGGATATTCTCCGCTTTTTTACCGGTGATTTCCGGAAACTTTGAGCGCAGGTCTATCAGCATCAAGTGATTGTCAGTGCCATTGGAGGTAACATGGTAACCTTTATCAATAAAAGCTTTTGCCATGGCCTGGGCATTTTTCATCACCTGTATGCCATATTCTTTGAATGAAGGATCAAGTGCTTCGCCGAATGCCACTGCCTTGGCGGCGATGACGTGCTCCAGCGGTCCGCCCTGTGTGCCGGGGAATACCGCACTGTCCAGCACTG
>SLDN01000064.1 GCA_007125275.1 Bacteroidales bacterium
CAGCTGTGTTTTCATCAGCAGCCCCAATATGGCCGCCACCGAAAAGAAAAACAGCATGGTGTAAAGATACAACAGGCCAATTCGCTTGTGATCGGTCGAAAATATCCAACCCAACAGCCCCGTATACTTACCCCTGTATTCAAGGAAGCTGGGCTCTTTGCCGATGTTTTTTTCTGACATAGTTTTTTTGTTTTGATGTGGCAGGTCAAGCCCTGTCGTTACGTTAGCTATCCCTGTTGTTTTTTGTTTTTTGGCCGGAACAGCACCAGTCCGCCAAAGATCACCAGGGCGAAAAAGAGGATGAGTGTACCGGCAATTTTTGTGATGTTCAATGCATATCGCTGTCCATCCGGATCATAGGAGTAGCAGTAGGCCAGCACCCTGCTGAACGACGGTCCTGATCGCCCTGCTGCCGTTTCCACAACTGCCATCTTGAGATCGATAGGTAAAAAGTAGGTGCCGTGCAGGTAACGGGTGATCTTTCCCTCATCGGAAACAAAGATCATGGCGGCCGTATGCAGAAAGTCGAGCCCGGCACGCTTGTACCTGAATCCGACGGCGTCGGTGATCCTTGCGGCATTAAGGCTGTCGGTCACAAAGAAGCTCCAGCCTTCAGGGTCGATGTTCCTGGTGAGCAGGTTGTGGTAGTTGTTCCGGTTTGTCCTGGCCAGCTCGGGCCCTTCGCGTGGGTCAAAGCTGATGTTCAGGATCTGGTAATCGATGCCGGGCTCAAGGTCAGAGCGAGAAACCACCTCGGCCATGGCGCCCATAAAGGGGCTGCAAATGCCCGGGCAACGGTAGTACACCAAAGCAATCACCGTGGGCTTGTCGAGTATGTCGTAAAGCCTCACCCGATTGCCCTCAGTGTCAATCAACATAATGTCATCCGGGATGTATTCATCCAGGCGCTCATCGATGCCGATTTCAACATCCTGCCTTATTTGCGGCTCAAGACTCTGGGAAAAGAGCAAAAACGGCAAAGTACAGAAGAAAACGATTAGAACGGTTTTTACGTGTTTGTGCATAATTTTTATCAAATATGATGGTGAATACTTTCTTCCATTTGTGGGTGGTTCTTTGGTACCAGCAAGGTCTTGCTCAGGGCAGTGAAAACGATAAGCAAAAACAAACCTGTGAACCCCAGCCAGCTTCCCGCTTCAATAAAACCAAACTGCAGCGTGCCCATACTGCCCGGCATAATCTGCAAAAAGAGGCTGATCCAAAGCCCAAAGATAAGTAGTATGCTGATGGTAATCATCACAATTTTATTTTTTCCCACTTCATCCGACATCATCACAATGAATGGAATGGCAAAATTGATGAGGGGTTCAGAGTAAAAAAGAACCTTCCATTCGCCAATAAAGCGGGGGTAATAATAGGCTGTAAGCTCCGGTATGTTGGCATACCAGATGATAAGGAACTGCATGAACCAAAGGTAGCCCCACACGATGCTGAAGCGAAACAGGTAACGGGCAAAGTCGTGCCGGTGGGCCTCGTTGAACTCACCAAAATAGCCTTTTCGGCGCAGCCATAAAATGATCAAGATGATGACTGCCACGGCATAATAAATGCTCGTTACTGCAGCCCTGAAGCCGAAAAGGGTGCTGTACCAGTGGGCATCAATGGTCATGATCCAGTCCATTGCAGCCAGAGAGAAAAAGAATGCGGCCACAAAAATAAATACTTTGGAATAGTAGCGCAGTTTTCCGAAGGTCGCCAGGTCGGCTGCGGTGTCTTCTTTGATTGCATAACGGCGCAACACAACAAACAGGCTTATCCATAGCGTAAAATACAGCACAATGCGTAGCATATAGAATGGCACATTCAGAAATGGTTGTTTGTGTGCGATCAGCTTATCCGTCTCGGTGATACCCGGTTGTGCCCATTTGTAGATGTCGGGCAGGCCGAAGTAGAGCAACAGCATCAGCAGGGCGCCTATGGGCAGCCAGGTGCCCAGGGCAAGCGGGATGCGTTGAAAAAGCGCAGACCAACCTGAGTTGGTGATGTACTGCAAGGTGAAGAACAAAAGCGCGCCAATGGATATGCTGATGTAGAACATGTTGTTCAGCAGTATGTTGTTCCAGGCGCGGGCCGGCTCGCTCATAAAGCCATAAACAATGGCAACCGCGCCAATTAGGATCAGTATACCTGCAAGGGCTTTGAGTTTGTTTGATATTGTATATGTATTTTCCATCAGGATTGGGTTTTACCGGGCTTGCAATACTTCTTCAATAAAGGCAATGATCTTCCACCTGTCGTCAGGCCTCACCAGTGGTGCGTGTGCTCCCATCACACCCCAGCCTGCGCTGATGACGTGGTATATCTCTCCATGCGGGTATGCCTTCGCCTCTTCGGAGATCAGTGAGCTGGGCGGGATCACATAGGAGCCGTTGGTGTAAAGGTTCCCGAGACCATCGCCGGTTTTTCCATGACAGTTTGAGCAAAAGACATTGTAGAGCTCTTCGCCCTCCTCCAATAACTTTTCAGTGATGGCATAGGGGTTGAATAATTCGCGGCCTGCCATCTCTCTTCCATCTGCATCAGCAACGTAGGCGTAAGGAATGATGTCGCGTGGAACGGTACCAGTCACCGGATAACGCATGGACTTGCCATCCTCCATGGCAGGGTTCTCACTGTATGTCTTGTAAGCAGGACCATGAGCCATATCAGGGAAATATTCATAACCCTTGTCCATCCTTGTTCTGTCGCAGGCCCCAAGAAACAAGATCATCACTGCTAGCGATACCAGGGATATCTTTCCGGCCATTTTATTGTGCTTATTTTGTAATGCCATTGCAAAAATATATAATTATGCGTCAATTTCTTTCTCAATGATCTCTTCAGCACCGCTGTCAGAAATCCATTTTTTTATCTCTTCGGGATTGAAGTTCTGGTCCATTACCAGGTAGAACCTGTCATCGCTGGCACGCGGATCAATCATTACCGGCTCTTTTCCCGGAAATAGTTGTGTACGGCCGAGAAAGGCCATTACTGTGAGACCTCCGGTAACAAGTATTGTTAACAGGAATATGATCACCACCATCGGCGGGAAGCTAAACAAAGGTTTGCCGCCGTAGCGCAAGGGATAATCGATCACAGATGTGTAATACAGAAAGCCAAACGCACCAACGATCGTACCGATAGCTATCAATACGGAGAGGTAGGGCAGCAGCGACTCGCGTGTAAAGGCTTTGATCAAGTTGTGGTTGGTTGCCGGGCCATAAACATCTTTAATGTTTGCACGTTTTGCTTTAAGATGCTTGATCGCTTTCAGCAAATTGTCCTCATTATCAAAGACCCCTATGATGTGTTTTGTGTTCATTCTTTTTCGTTTTTGGTGTTATTGTCTTTGCCGAGACGTGCGATGGGTTTGATTTCATTAATGGCAATGATGGGTATGAAGCGAACAAATAGCAACATGCCTACCGTGAATAGCCCAAACGTTCCCACGAAAATGCCAATGTCAACAAGGGTGGGCTGATATTTGACCCAGCTTGATGGCAGGAAGTCTTCGGCCAGCGAGGATACCATGATGATGTAGCGTTCATACCACATCCCAATGTTGATGATTATTGAGATGACAAACAGTGAAACCAGGTTTCTCCGGGCTTTTTTGAACCAGAATACCTGTGGTGCAATCGCGTTACAGAATACCATGATCCAGAAGGCTGTAGAGAAGGTGCCGCTGGCCCTGGCGTTAAAGAAGGTGTATATTTCATACTCAACCCCTGAATACCAGGCAATAAAGATTTCAGTGGCATAGGCAAGGCCTATTACCATACTGCCGTATTTGAGTACGTGGGCAATGTTGTCGATATGCTTTTCAGTTACATAGTCGCCAATTGGAAATGCTTTGCGCATCAAAATCATAAGCGTGAGCACCATTGCGAAGCCAGAAAAAATGGCACCTACGAAGAAGTAGGGTGGGAGTATGGTGGCATGCCAGCCCGGCAACACCGAGATTGCGAAGTCGAGGGCTACGATGGTGTGTACTGAGATGACGAGTGGTGCTGCCAGGCCGCCAAGCAGCTTCATGAGGGTTTCGTAACGATTGTAGGTGTAAAGCGAGCCATCCCATCCCAGGCTGAATATGCCGTAAATGAGTTTGCGGAATTTGTTTTTGGTGCGGTCGCGGATGGTGGCAAGGTCAGGCACCATGCCGAGGTACCATAGTGTGAGCGACATGATCAGGTAGGTGCTGATGGCCAGTACGTCCCAGAACAGTGGGGAGTTGAAGTTCAACCACAGCAGCCGGGTGTTCGGATAGGGCAGGATGTAAAACGCCAGCCATGGTCTTCCCATGTGGATCAGGGGGAACAGACCTGCGCACATAACGGCAAAAACCGTCATTGCCTCCGCTGAACGGTTAATTGAGCCGGCCCATTTTTGTCTGAAAACCAGGAAAAAGATGGTAAAGGCAGTGCCTGCGTGCCCGATGCCGATCCACCATACAAAGTTGATGATGTCCCAGCCCCAGGCAACGGTGTTGTTGATGCCCCAGGTGCCAAGTCCCTGGCTGAGCGACATGTAGAATGCCCAGCCACCGAATGCCAGTGCCAAACAACCGAGCCCAAAGGCTGCCAGCCACCATAATGGTGGTCTCCCTTCAGTGTTAGCCAGCAGCTCCTCAGTAATCTGGCTGTAGTTTTTTCTGCCCTTCACGAGCGAGATGTCCAGGTTAGTGATCATTATATCTTGGTTTTTGTTTGTTGTTTGTTGTTCGTTGTTCGTTGTTTGTTGCACTTCGACTTCGCTCAGTGTGACAAAGTTTATTTCTTGTTTCTTATTTTTGTAAGATATCCGATTGATGGCAATGTATGCAGCTCCTCCAGCAAGTGATAATTGCGGGGATCTTTCATAAGGTGCGCCACCCTTGAGCTCTTGTCGTTCAGGTCGCCAAATACAATTGCATTGGAGGGGCAGGCCTGTGCGCAGGCCGTAACGACCTCTCCATCCCTGAGCTGACGCCTTTCGTTCTTGGCTGTGGCTTTGGCTTCCTGAATGCGCTGTATGCAGAATGAGCACTTCTCCACCACACCTCTTTCCCTGACAGTCACATCGGGGTTTAGCACCATTCGCCCGAAGTCTGAATTCATATGATAGTCGAATGCTTTGTTTTGCGAATAGGCAAACCAGTTGAAGCGCCGCACTTTGTATGGGCAGTTGTTGATGCAGTATTTGGTCCCTACGCAACGGTTATAGGTCATCTGGTTGATGCCTTCCTTGCTGTGTGTCGTGGCAGCTACGGGGCATACATTCTCGCAGGGTGCGTGGTCACAATGCATGCACATAAGCGGCTGGAACACGACCTCCGGGTTTGCCGGGTCGCCATTGTAGTAGCGGTCAATGCGCAGCCAGTGCATGATGCGTCGGCGTCTCACCTCGTCTTTGCCTACAACGGGTACGTTGTTTTCGCTTTGGCATGCGATCACGCAGGTGGAGCATCCGGTGCAGGCATTCAGGTCAACCATCAGCGCCCAGTGATGGCCGTCGTAATGGGTTTCCGGATAAAGGGTCAACTCGTGCTTTTTGTGGTATGCGCGCAACTCATTGCCCGCAGCAGGGTCTTGACGGTATTTGTCGAGCGTTGACTCCCTGACGATGGCACGTCCTTCCATCGAAAAGTGCATCTGTGTGCGAGCAAACTGGTGTCCGGATCCTGTTTTCTGCCATTTATTGATCGTCCCTGACAACCAACGGTTGGTACCGTCCCAGTTTGTCAGCGCAAAGGCGTTGTCACCTACAAAGTCGCCGGCTTTTCCGGCTTGTGTGCGGCCATAGCCCAGTGCAATGGCCATACAGTCGTCAGCCAAACCGGGTTGCAACAG
>SLDN01000079.1 GCA_007125275.1 Bacteroidales bacterium
AACAATTGTAGAAATCTTTGGTAAGCCTCAAAAGATCTGCAAAGGAAAGAATGCAGGCGCTTGCCGGAAAAAAACCAAACCATGCCACGATCAAGTAACGTAGTTGCCGCAAGGCGCAAAAGAAAAAAGCTGTTAAAGCTTACCAAGGGCTACTTCGGTGCCAGAAAAAATGTCTACACAGTAGCCAAGAATACTTACGAAAAAGGTTTCACCTATGCATACCTCGACAGGCGCAACAAGAAAAGAGAATTCAGAAAGCTCTGGATCCAGCGCATCAATGCCGCCGTTAGACAATACGACTTAAACTATTCGCAATTTATAGGGAAGCTCAACGAAAAAGACGTCCGGATCAACCGCAAGGTACTTGCCGATCTGGCAATGAATCATCCCGATGCCTTCAAAGCCATTGTAGATTCAGTAAAATAAACATATTTCCGGTTAATGAACACAGAGAAGGGAGCTATTTCAGCTCCCTTTTTTTTATGCATGCCAGGAATTCAGCCATCATCATGGCAGTGGCCCCCCAAATCACATTTCCCTCAATATGATAGCAGGGCGTGCTCAACCGACTGCCGTCAGCCAATTTAATGGGTATGTTTTGCAGGTTTTCTTCTAAAAGAAAATTCGTGAGTGCCACTTCAAGGATGCTTTCAACCTCAACAGGGTCAGGCTTAAACACCGGCCTGTGATGCATGACCCCCACCCAGGGACTCACCTTGTGATTGCTGGGCGGAATGTATAGGTCGGTCAGTCTTCCGATGACTTCCACCTGCTCAGGATCAATGCCGATCTCTTCCTGTGCTTCACGCAGGGCGGTATGCCTGAGATCGGGATCACAGGGCTCATAACGGCCACCAGGGAAGGAGATTTGTCCGCTATGAACACCATTGTATTGCGGCCGACGAATGAAAACCACACCGGCTTCACCATCATCCAGAGGGTAGAGCAACAACAGCACCCCGCTTTTTAAAGGCTTATGCCCCTCTCCCATCTTCCTGATGTCGTCGCGACGGTTGGTAGGCGCCATCCTGATCTGCGCCTCCATGCCCGGCAAACAGGAAAAATCGATAAACTTTATGTCGTCAAGTAATTTAGAAAAAGCATTCATATCTCTATTTCAAAGCCTTTTGATAGGTGCTCAGACAACGCTCGCGCGCCATCGAATGGTCAACCATGGGTTTAGGATAATTGTCTGTTCCAAATTCAGGAATCCACTGCCGGATAAATTGCTGCCGGGGGTCAAACTTTTTTTGTTGTGATGCGGGATTAAAGATACGGAAATAGGGCGCAGCATCGCAGCCGGTACCCGCACTCCACTGCCATCCGCCATTGTTTGAAGATAGCTCAAAATCAAAGAGCTTTACTGCAAAATATGCTTCTCCCCAACGCCAGTCAATCAAGAGATGCTTGGATAAAAAGCTGGCAACCACCATTCTTAAGCGGTTGTGCATATAGCCCGTGGCATTGATCTGCCTCATACCCGCATCAACCATGGGATAACCGGTCATCCCGGTTGTCCATTTTTCAAAATCCTCTGCAGAATCACGCCAGTCAATGCGGTCGTACAACGGCTTGAAAGCCTCATTCACCACGCGTGGATAATGCCATAATATCATCGCATAAAACTCACGCCAAATCAATTCGTTCAGGAATGTCTCGTTAAGATTCAATGCCTCCCTGACCAATTGCCGGATGCTGATTGTCCCAAAACGCAAATGGACGCCGAGCCGTGAGGTACCCTCCAGAGAAGGTATGTCGCGGGTCTGATCATATTTTCTGATCTTGTCAACATCGATTTCCAAAGGAGGTGCTTTCAGTTCGGATGCCTGAAAACCAATGCTTTCCATTGTTGGAAAATCCCAGTCTTTCTGACTTAAAAATGATTGAAGACCATCTTCGGAAGGATAATGTTTTGTGTGAGTTACTTGCAGATTGGATCTCCACGTACGGCTATAAGGTGTAAAAACGCGGTAAGGCTTTCCCTCACCCGTAAGTATTTCGTTTTTATCCGTGATGAGATGGTCAATGAAAGAATGAAAGCCTATGCCTTGTTCTTTCAGGAAGTCTGAAATTTTTTCATCACGTTGTATTCCATAAGGTTCGTGATCAGCATTGCAATACACGGCTTCCACATCAAAATCAGCAACCATGCGCTTAAAAACCTCGTGTGGCCGGCCTTTTTTCACGAGTATGCCCCTCCCCCCTTCCATGTTTAAGGAGCGATGCATTTTGCTGATTGCATTATAAATAAAGGAAACCCTGTGGTCGTTCACAGGCAGCGGTTCCAGTATCTCATCATCAAAAATAAAGAGCGGAAGCACCGGCTTGCCTGATTGCACAGCATGATAGAGCCCGACATTATCCTGCAGGCGCAAATCGCGACGGAACCAGAACACCACACAAGATTGCTGTTTTTGCACTTTTAATTTGTTTTTACAGGGTTATGGAATTGAAGCAAAATTAAGTATTCATTGTATGAAAAACAATCAAAGAAACGCTAACTTTGCTGTTTATTTTTCAGAAAATGTCTGTTTCCTATTCAATTGAACCTGTTTTTATTATTTAATGTTCAACGCGTAAAAAATGAATGAGCTGATTTACGAAGGTTACTTCGCCCTTTTCCTGATCATCACCCTGGGCATCATGCTTGGTGCGGTGAAATTCAAGGGTTTTTCGCTTGACTTATCGGCGGTTGTTTTTGTAGCCCTCATCATGGGGCATTATGGCATCATGGTACCGGCTGCCTTTCAAACCATTGGCCTGATGTTTTTCATCTTTACCATTGGTCTGCAGGCCGGGCCGGGTTTCTTCGATGCTTTCAGGAAGAGTGGCCGGCAGTTTTTGGGGGTTTCTGTATTTTTGGTAATGACAGCCGCGACTTTGAGCTTTTCGCTAAGCCGCTTATTTGGTCTTGACCCTTTGCTGGGCGTTGGTATTTTCAATGGTGCCCTTACCAGTACTTCCGGACTGGCAGCTGCCATCGACATCTCCGGTTCCACACTGCCATCCATTGGCTATGGCATCGTTTACCCTGCCGGAGCCGTCATGGCCATCCTCATCATCCACCTGCTGCCTGTGCTTCTGCGGGTAGACATGAAAAAAGAAGAGCAAAAATACCTCGCCAAAAGCAAATCTGACCACCCCGAAGTGCACGAACGTAACTTTGTGATGGAAAACAAGAACATTGATGGAAGGACCATCCGTGAAGTTGGCATCGGCGCCATGACCCGGGCGGTGATCAGCCGCATCAGGCACGGCAGCGAAGTGTTTACGCCGGGCGAAAAAACGCGTTTGTACCTTGGCGACATCGTAAAAATAATGGGCACCGAGGAGGCGCTGCAGAAAGTGGAGCTGATGATCGGTCCGCAGTCAAAGGAAAAAGTACCCCAGGCTGAGGGATATAAGGTCAACTGGGCACTTGTTACCAACAAAGAAGTGATCAACAAAAGCCTTAAAGAGCTGAACCTTACAGCCTTCTACAACACCACCATCACCCGCATCCGGCGCTCCGGTGTCGACATCTCGCCCGGCGGCAACACCACCCTGCGTTTTGGTGACAAGCTGATGATTGCCGCCGACGACGATAACATGGCCAAAGTATTGACCCTGCTGGGCAACAATGAAAAACGCCTTTCTGAGACCAACTTCCTGCCCATCAGCCTGGGAATCATCATCGGCGTATTGCTTGGCGCGGTGAATTTTCCGGTTTTTGGATTGTTTGAATTCTCGCTGGGCATTACCGGTGGAGTGCTCATCGCTGCACTGGTATTAAGCAAGATCGGCAAAACAGGGCCCATCATCTGGACCATGTCGAGCGGCGCCAACAGCCTGTTGAGAAAACTCGGACTGCTGATGTTCCTGGCAACGGTAGGGACCAACGCCGGCGCACACATTGCAGAGGCACTGGCCGAATATGGGTGGGCCTTGCTGTACACCGGTTTGATGATCACCGCCATCCCAATGGTGCTCACCACCATTATCGGACACTACTTCCTGCACATAAACTTTGCCACGCTGCTGGGTGTTGTAGCCGGAAGCATGACCAGCACACCCGGTCTGGCCGCCGCCGACGCCAAAACGAATACAGATGCCGCCTCGCTCGGCTATGCAACTGTGTACCCCCTGGCGCTGGTGATGATGATCATCTTTTCGCAAATATTGAGTGTGATCTGAAAAGCAAAATCATGAAAGATATAAAGCAATTATGTTTGTTTTTAAGCTTCCAGGCTTTGTTGTTTGCATTGTCGAATATTGTCCTGGCTTCAGACGAAGGGAACGAAGCTTTGAAAAGAAGCTACCCCTGGGCGGTCATTGAAAAAGATACGATTGACATGGGGGTCTTGCAGCAAGGCATTGCTTCAAGAAGCCATTTCACAGTCAGGAATGAGGGGCGGCACGACCTCATCATTGCCGGTGTCAGGAGCTCCTGTGGACTGATGATCCCCAACTGGCCTACAGAGCCGTTCGGGACAAAACAGGAGGCTGTGATTAATTTCAGATACAGTGCCAGCCGTCTTGGGCCTTTCACACGCAACATCACCATCCATACCAATGCCTACCAAAAGAACATTGTGCTCACAGTGATTGGTGAAGTAGTGCCATAATAATTTATGACAGGCAGGAAAGGGTGTTGTAAATACGGGAAATTATTTCCATCTTTGCCGGCAATCATTACAAAACATAATTATCAACCATAACACCATCTACTATTATGCCAAAAATATCAGAAAAAGGGCTCCGCATGCCGGCCTCCCCTATCCGTAAATTAGTTCCTTATGCCGAAGCTTCCAAAAAGCGGGGCACAAAAGTTTACCACCTGAACATTGGTCAGCCCGACATTCCCACACCACAGTCGATGATCGACGCCATGCACAATCTTGATGTGAAGGTGATTGAGTACAGCCATTCTGCGGGCATCCTGTCCTATCGTGAGAAGCTTTGCGGCTATTACGCCAAACACGGCATCCACGTTACGCCTGATGATATGATTGTAGGAGCTGGCGCTTCCGAGGCCATCCTTTTTGCGGTGCAGACCTGTCTGAACCCGGGCGATGAGATCATCATCCCTGAGCCTTTCTATGCCAACTACAATGGCTTTGCCATCAGTGCCGGCGTAGAGATCAAACCGATCATATCCAGCATCGACACAGGCTTTGCGCTGCCCCCCATCGAAGAGTTTGAGAAGGCCATCACACCAAAAACAAAGGCCATCATGGTATGCAACCCGAACAACCCCACCGGTTATCTTTACTCTGAAGAGGAGCTGGAAGTGTTGCGCCAGATCGTTAAAAAGCATGACCTCTTCCTTTTTGCCGATGAGGTTTACCGCGAGTTTTGTTACGACGGACTGAAGCACCACTCCGTGATGAACCTGGAAGGCATCGAAAACAACGTGGTGCTCTTCGACTCGGTGAGCAAGCGTTACAGTGCCTGCGGCATCCGTATAGGTGTGATGATTTCGCGCAACAAGGAGCTGATGGCTACTGCGATGAAGTTTGCCCAGGCCCGACTGAGCCCGCCATCGCTGGGCCAGTTTGCTGCAGAGGCCGCCATTGACACCCCCGACAGTTATTTTGATGAGATCATCGCCGAATACCTGGCAAGGCGAAACACCGTTGTGGACGCGCTGGTAAAGATGAAAGGTGTGAAATGTCCCACGCCCAAAGGTGCCTTTTATGTAAATCCGCACCTGCCGATCGACGACAGCGACAAATTCTGTCAATGGCTTCTGGAAGAATTCAGCTACGAAAATCAGACAGTGATGATGGCACCCGCAACAGGCTTTTATGCTACGCCGGGCGCCGGCAAAAG
>SLDN01000137.1 GCA_007125275.1 Bacteroidales bacterium
ACCTCAAAATTAATCGCCCTTAAGCAGGCAGTTTCCCGGCTACAAAGTTACAAAAAAGGAATGATGCCGGGCATCCGACCTTTTGATAGCCATTCCAAAAAAAACCGCCTTCACAAATACCAAGCCATTCCGAGTGCCGAGCCCCCGCATAAAAACGGTGGCCACAATGCGGGAGTGATATGTAGTATGTATGAAAATGAAATCGGGGTCCCTATCCATTGCCCACTGCTTTAGCTGACGGCTTAGGTTACACCTTAAAAAGCTTGCGTGCATTGGCGGTAGTTCTGTCAGCAACCTCCTCCACACCAGAACCAGTGATGTCCGCAATTTTTTCGGCAACATGTGTGAGGAAGGCGCTTTCATTTCGCTTGCCGCGTTGCGGCACCGGCGCCAAATAGGGTGCATCGGTTTCCAGGATGATGTGATCGAGGCCGGCGAACTGAACCACTCCAGGCATCAGGCTTTTTTTGTAGGTGACCACACCTCCGATTCCAAGCAAAAAGCCCATGTCAACAACCTTGGCAGCCTGGCGGGCATCCCCCGGAAAGCAATGAAACACCCCGGTGAAGGACAAATGCCGGTGTGCGTTTAATACATCAAAAATTTCATTGAGGGAGTTGCGCGCGTGCAACACCAGGGGCAGCCCATATTGCACAGCCCAGTGTATGTGCCGTGCCAGCGACTCCTTTTGCTCCGCTATAAAAGTGGTATCCCAGTACAGATCAATGCCTGTTTCGCCAATGGCCACAAAACGTTCATTCTCCAACCAGGCGGCCGTGGCTTCCAATTCCTGATTATAGTCAGCCTTGACAGAGGTCGGGTGCAATGCCATCATCGGGATACATATTTCGGGGTAGTCTTCAGCAACAGCAAGCATCGAGGCCACCGAACGGCTATCAATATTAGGCATCAGCAAACGACTGACACCGGCCTGAATAGCTCGCCCAATAGCTGCCGGCCGGTCTTTGTCAAACTGTTCCAGATAAATATGGGTGTGGGTATCAATGATTTCCAAAACAAATAAAATATCTATTTATGTTTTTATAAGAAATACAAAAATACATTTTAAAAACAAACATTGAGGCAGAGCTCTTGCCGTATAACTCACTTTTTACGCCGTTAACCAAATTATTAGTTGTCCTGTTTGTGCTATTTTTAACCTTGTCTTGCATTTTATGAAGACAAATATTTTTATGACCTTGAAAAACATGTGGCGCAGACGTATACAACATGATCAAAGAATTGGGCAAGCTGATTACAGAATTGGTGGCAAAAAAAAGCTTGTTATCTTTGCAGCCTGACATTGGTGTCAAGCAAAAACTTTTTACAAATAATTCTAACTCCTATGAAAATTTCCTTTCCCGCTATTCTTATTGTAACCATTTTTTTATTCTCAGGCTGTTCGATAATCAGGCCGGCCGCTAAAGACAAGGAAGCCACTGCCGAAGCAAAGCCAGGCAAATCAGATTATGACAAACTTCTTTCGGATGCTGATTTCACAGAAGAAGGCTTATTTGGTGTTTTTCTTAAAGACGAAAAACTTTATTTTGAAATACCGCTGACCGAACTCAATCGCGACATGCTGCTGGTGAGCCGTGCTGCATCAACACAATTAGGCACAGGCTATGGCGGACAACGCATCAACAACCAGGTGGTGCGCTGGGAGAAAGTGCGTGACCGCATACTCTTCCGCTCTGTAATGCACGACATCACTGCAGACTCTACCAGCAATATCTTCCGTGGCGTTCAGACCTCCTCTTTTGCCCCCATCATCGGTTCATACAAAATAGAGATGTACAATGCTGACTCCACCGCTGTAGTTATCGATGTTACACAGCTTTACTCAGCTGACGTGCCTGAGATGCACCCCGGCCGACGCTACCAGGTGCGCCGCCTCCATAATGACCGCAGCTTCATTGAGCGTGCACGTGCATTCCCTGAAAACATTGAGGTGCAAAGCGTGCTCACCTTTCATGCCGACCGTGTGCCGGCCCGCGGCAACCTCAATACCATATCGGTTAAGATGAACCACAGCATGCTGCGCCTGCCCGAGGAACCAATGATGGCCCGGCTGCACGACTACAGGGTGGGCTACTTCTCGGTAAGCACCACCGATTTCAGCAGCGATGCGCATTTTGCAGAACGCAAAAGGATGATCACACGCTGGCGCCTCGAGAAAGAAAACCCCGACGCCGATATCTCTGATCCTGTAAAACCCATCACATACTACGTTGACTATGCTACACCCGAGTGGTTGATTCCCTACGTAATGCAGGGCATCGAAGACTGGCAGCCTGCCTTCGAGCAGGCCGGCTTCTCCAACGCCATCATCGCCAAAGTAGCGCCAACCCCCGACGAAGACCCCGACTGGAGTGCGCTCGACATCCGCTACCCGACAGTTCGCTGGTTTCCGTCAAGCACCATGAATGCCTACGGACCGCATGTACACGACCCCCGCAGCGGAGAGATCATCACCTCCTCCATCGGCATGTTCCACAACGTACAGAACCTCCTTCGCAACTGGTACTTCGTGCAGTGCGCTGCCGCCGATGAACGCGCCCAAAGCCTGCCACTGCCTAACGACCTCATGGGTGAGCTGGTGCGATACGTAGTGGCACACGAGGTGGGCCACGCACTCGGACTGCCACATAACATGAAAGCCAGCGGCACCATGCCCACCGACAGCCTCCGCAGCCGTACCTTCACGGAGAAATATGGCACAACACCCTCCATCATGGACTACGCCCGGATGAACTACGTCGCACAGCCCGGCGACGATGCCTTTATGCTGCCCATCGTGTCTGTCTACGACTACTTTTCCATTGAGTGGGGTTACAAACCCTTTCCCGAAGCAAGCACACCCAAAGAGGAGCGACCCTTCCTGAACGAAATCGCTGCCAGGCAAATTGATGAGCCTATGTTGCGATTCGGTGACCTGTCAACCATCGACCCCACACAACAACGCGAAGCCCTGGGCGACAACCACGTGAAAAGCAGCACTTACGGAATGGCAAACCTTGAACGCATCATGGATTTCATTATAGATGCCGCCGGCCAGGAGGGAGAAGACTACAGCACGCTGAATGAATTGTACAACAACGTAATACAGCAACACAACCGATACCTTGGACACGTAGTTACCTGGGTAGGTGGCGTAATCAGCCACAGGAAAGTATATGGCCAGGATGGCATTGTGCACACGCCGGTGGAACGCCGTCGCCAGGAGGAAGCCGTTCAGTTCCTGGCAGAATACGGCTTTTCCACACCCGACTACCTGCTACGCCCCGACGTACTGCGCCTTCTGGAACCCGCCGGTGCTTCTGACCGTATTATGTCCGGACAAAGAATGATGCTTTTCCAACTGCTCAGCGATGCCCGTATCAAAAGGATGGCCGAAATAGAACTCAGCCATGGCGGTGAAATGGATGTGTACCCTGTCAATGAGATGCTGCGGGATGTGCGCCAAGGCATCTGGAGCGAGTTAAACAATGTGCGGCCGGATATTGACCTGTATCGGCGAAACATCCAGCGCAGCTGGGTGCAGGTGATACAAAACCGCCTCGACAGCAGCAACCTGTCCGGCGAAACACGGGCTCAGCTGCGGGGCAACCTGCGCGAAGCAAAAGCACAAATCGAACGCCGCGTCAACACCGCTGCCAACCCGCAAACACGAATGCATCTCGAAGACATGCTCGATGAGATCAATGAAATACTTGCGGTAGGCGTTAGAGGTTAGTAACCTGAGAAGGAGCAGAATCAATACACCTCGGTGGCGATGCCGAGGGCTTCCACTCTTCGTGCAATGGCCTGCAGCTCTTCAAAGTCAAGCTTCTCCACATCGTCGGCAGGAGTGGCACGGGCAATGGGATAAATCATTACCAACTCGGGCTGCAAAGCCTCGATGTGCTTAAGCCATGCGCTAACCTCTTCCTCTGTGGCATTATCAAAAGGCTCACCCTGATAAATTCCCCTGGTAAAAAGCGTTTGGATGATCATTTTCCCGCGGAAAGCTTCCAGGTTTTGAATGACCTCTTCCAGGGAAATATGGATGCGCGGATTGTTGATCTTCTGGAAGGTTTCTTCCGTGCCGGCATCCAGCTTCAGTATGTTTCTGTCAACCTTCTTCAACGCATCGGCAATGTCTTTGCTGCCGGCCAGACTGGCATTGCTCAAGACGGCAATGGCTGCATCCGGGTAATGCATGTCCCGCAACTTTATGGTGTCGTCAATGATGCCGGCAAAATCTTTGTGGAGCGTGGGCTCGCCGTTCCCGGCGAAGGTGATGGTGTCGAGCATCGCATTCTTTGAACGCATCGCATTAAGCTTTACGTCGAGGGCCTGCCTGATATCGTCTCTGGTTGGGTAAGTAAGGCAGGCTTCATTTTTGGGCTTGGTCCAACCACATTCACAATAGATGCAATTGAAGGTGCAGTGTTTAACATTTAGGGGCAGGGTGTTAACTCCCAGCGATATCCCAAGCCGGCGGCTTTTTATCGGTCCGAAAATGATCTGTTCAAAAAGAAATCCATCCATTTCATGATCATCTGATGGTACGTTTTCCGATAGATCTGATTGTTGACCAGATGCTTCAACAGGTTCATCAACAGATGTTTTCTCACTGTCAGCCTGTTTCTTAAAAAACCTCTTCTGAAAAACGATCAACACAAAAACGCCAAGGGTAATGGATGAGTCTGCCAGGTTGAACACCGGTCTGAAAAAGATAAAATGCTGACCACCCAGCCAGGGCACCCATTCGGGGAAGAAACCCTGGATGATTGGAAAGTAAAGCATATCCACGACCTTGCCATGCAAAAAGCTGCCATAGCCTCCACCTTCCGGCATAAAAACGGCTGCCTTGTTAAAGTAGCTTTCGCTGAAAATCAATCCATAAAAGCTGCTGTCAATGATGTTTCCGATGGCGCCGCCCATAATCAGCGACACACAAACGATGAGACCGGCATGGGCCTTCTGTTTGATCATCCGGGCAATATACCATCCAATGAAGATCACCGCTACGATGCGAAAGAGGCTTAGAATCAGCTTCCCATATTCGCCGGAAAACTCGAGGCCAAAAGCCATTCCGTAGTTTTCAGTAAAATGCAGGATAAACCAGTCGCCCCACACAGGAATGCTTTGCCCAAGGGTCATATTGGTCTTTACTATGACCTTGCTGACCTGGTCTATCAAGAGGACAGCAGGGATGATAATCCATGGGATGTGATGTCTTTTCAAAACAGCCAAGATAATAGTTTCAACAAAAGGGCTCCAGGCCGAAGCAATGTTTTGCAGCAGGAGCCACTACGCTTCATTAGGCTTTCTGTTCATCTTGGCCTCGATGCTAAGTGTTGCGTGCGGCACGCTCCTCAGCCTCTCCTTGGAAATGAGCTTTCCGGTGACCCTGCATACGCCGTAGGATTTATTCTCGATCCTTATAACGGCATTCTCGAGGTCACGGATAAACTTTTGCTGTCGCGCTGCCAGCTGGCTGTTTTCTTCTTTTGAGAGCACCTGGGAACCTTCTTCCAGTATTTTGAATGACGGAGAGGTGTCGTTGGTGTCGTTGGCGTTCTGGGTAGTATATGCCTCGGTAAGCAGCTTAAGACCCTCACGAGCCTCAACTAATTTTTTCTCGATGATTTCTCTGAATTCTTTCAGCTCCTCATCCGAATACCTGGTTTTTTCGCGTTTCGGTTCCATCTCATTGGGGGTTTTATGCATTATTCG
>SLDN01000008.1 GCA_007125275.1 Bacteroidales bacterium
CATTCACGATGATCAGTTCAAAATCGCTGAAAGTCTGCTTTAACAAACAATCAATCGCCGGCCTTAAGTACTCGGCACCGTTATACACCGGCATCAGGATGCTCACCGTCGGTTTTTCTTTCATATGTTTGTATTTCGGTTTGACAGGTCAAGCCCTGTCATTACGCTACTCAACTCCGAACTCCTATAATCATTCGCAAGTGCTTAAATATCTGATATTTGCATTTACTCCTACGATGACGTTTGGATGTTGGATTTCTAATTTCTAACTTCTAACTTCCAACTTCTAACCTCCATCTTCATGCTTCCAACTTGACTTCAACACGGCTTTCGCTCTCTTGTCAAACGGATAAGGACGAAGAATGAAATCATCGCCCTGCTTTATGCTGAAGCGGATGCAGTTCTCAATGTAATCAAAAGTGCCGTAGTTATTACCAAGCCATAAAGAGATGTAATAGGTGCCTGGAGCAAACGAAACATCTTTTACATCCACGCTGACTGTCTTTTGTCCGCCCTTTTCGATGCTTTTGATCTCAAACAGGTCATCGGCATTGGTGACATGGCCAATAAACTCGTTGGCGTCATTGCGTATATCCAGGGTCATGTCGGTATAATCCATTTTTTCTTTTGCAAAGAAGGATGCGGTAACCCTGAAAGACTCACCCAGCCTTACCTCATCAGTTATACGACCCTGGCCGTCTGTCATTTCATATTTTTGAAACTCCACCAAACGGGTGCCGCTTCTTTTCAGTTCGCTTTCGTGAACAGAGGATTTCTTATAGGCGGTGGTCACATCGTGTATGGGTCCTTCCATTTTCAGCATACCATTTTGCAGCAAGATCCCTTTTGTGCAGAGCTGCTCAACGGCCGTGAGGTTATGGCTCACAAACAATACCGTTCTGCCGCTCCTCGACACGCTTTGCATCTTCCCGATGGCTTTTTTCTGAAACTCGGCGTCGCCAACGGCCAGTACTTCATCCACGATCAGTATCTCCGGTTCGAGGTGGGCTGCCACGGCAAATGCCAGGCGGACGTACATCCCCGATGAATACCTCTTAACGGGTGTATCCACGTATTTGCTTACACCGGAAAAATCTACGATCTCTTCAAACTTTGAGGTGATCTCCCGCTTTGTCATGCCCAGGATGGCCCCGTTGAGGTAGATATTTTCTTTGCCCGTGAGCTCAGGATGAAAGCCTGTTCCCACTTCAAGCAGGCTGGCGATGCGGCCTTTCACCTTTATTTCGCCGGTGGTAGGGGCCGTTACGCGCGAGAGCAGTTTCAGCAACGTGGACTTGCCGGCACCATTTTTTCCCACCACACCAAGCACCTCACCATCATTCAGCGAAAAGTTGATGTCTTTCAAAGCCCATACATAATCGCCCGACTTTTCATTCAGCGTATTGGCAACGCCAACCTTGCGGGTTGGGTCTTCTTTGCCCCTGACCTTTGCAAAAAAGCGGTTCAGGTCGTGGCTCAATGTGCCAGTGCCAACAACACCCAAACGGTATTGCTTCGACACATCTTCAAATCTGATAACTACTTCATTCATTTGTTTATATTTGCGTATGTGTTTGAATATCTGTATTTTGTGTTTGTGCCTGCGAACTTTTCGAGCTTCCAGCTTCGAGCATAATAGGCAATCGACACTCTAAAATAACCAATCAGCTACCTCCACAACACCCAAACAATCATTGTTTTCTGTGAGAGGCCTGGCTGCCCGCGGCTAAACCGTATCCATAAAGGTTCGCTCTACCTTGTTGAATATCAGCACCCCTATTGCCAGCAACACAATGGTAAAGACCAAACTGTATAGCAGGTAAAGATAGTTCACTGATCCAACACCCAGCAAGACGGTTTTAAACGTTTCTATCAACGGCGTCATCGGGTTTGCCAGCACAAACATTCTATATCTTTCAGGAATTTCAGAAAGGGGATAAATGATGGGAGTTGCATACATCCAGAGTGAAACACCGAAGCCTACCAGGTGGGTAAGGTCGCGGTATTTGGTTGTCAGCGATGAGATGATGATCCCAAAACCCAGTCCGAGGCCTGCCATCATCAATACCAGAAAAGGCAAAAGCAGCACTTCGATTCCCGTGCTGACATCAGCTCCTCTCAGATAAAAATAGAGCAGAAAGCACAACAGAAACAGAAACTGGATAATGAAACTCACCATGTTTGAGATCACGACGGATATTGGCATGGCCAGCCTCGGGAAATAGACCTTCCCAAAAATGCTGGCATTCTTGAGAAAGGTTTGAGAGGTATCGTTGAGGCAGGTGCTGAAATAGTTCCAGCCAACGATGCCGCTCATATAGAAGAGCACCTGTGGGATGCCATCTGTAGGAATTCCTGCGATGTTTCCGAAAACCACCACAAACATCAATGTGGTCAGGAGCGGCTGAATGATGAACCACAGCGGGCCAAGGATGGTTTGCTTATACTTGGCCACAAAATCCCGGCGGACAAACAGTGCGATCAGGTCCCTATATTGCCATAACTCTTTAAGGTTTATCTGAAACAAACTCTTTTTAGGTCTCAGGATCATTGTCCAATGATCCGCTCCATAGTAATCATTATCAAGGGTGGAACTCATGAGGTTTTAATTTAACAGTTTAGATTCTACGCTTTTCTGATCATCTCCATTTCGTGCAGCTTATGAAATGGCTTTCAACTCCCTGATGCATCCAAAAAAATGCACGACACCGGGTTTACAGGTCTATTCCTGCAACTTTTATATTAATGTATTCAAACCTTTTGGTGCTTTTAACTATGAGCTTTGACCTGATGCAACATTGTGCAGGACCGGACACAGTGTTTACAATTTCCTTAAAAGATCGATGATGATCCTGCGTAAATATAACGACCATCGCACCAAGAAGAAGCGTCCCGGTGCTTCCTCATCATACACGCCCCTGTCTATCTCTTTTATTACCTGGTTGTTGCAATTATACACCAGGTGAATGTTTTCCATATTATTGCTTTGGGCGTCATTCAACCCGCTAACCATTTCCTTCTTGCGGGTAAAGTTGTGTCGCACGATGAATGCGATGGCGTCAGTATATTTATTCAACAAATATGCATCTCCAAACAAGCCTATTGGCGGGGTATCCAGGATGATGTAATCGTATCTCTCGCGCAGCTCTTCAAACATTTTCCTGGTCTGGTCTGATTCGATCAACTCGTCAGGGTTTGGAGGCACCGGGCCGGACAACAGGATATCGAGATTTTTGGTAAAGGTGCCTTGTATAAATTGTTCGGCAGGTAAGTTATGCAGCAGAGAAGTTGTTATCCCCCGTGAAGCATCCAGTTCCATGAGCTCAGCAATGTCAGATTGCCGGAAGTCAAAATCGATGAGCAAGGTCTTTTTGCCCGACATGGCGTACACCGAGGCGATGTTGAGGGAGAAGAAGGTTTTCCCTTCGCCCATCACTGCGGAGGTTACCATCAGGACTTTTTTGTTCTCCTTCGGTTGCAGGTTGAGTTTTATTCTGATTATCCGGAACAGCTGGGTAAAATAAGAATTGGGAGAACGCAGAATCGCATCAAAGCCTTTGGCCGGCTTTTCGCTGATTGACCCCGCTATGGGCAGTTCTGTGTTGGCGGTAATGTCATCAACTGCCATCACACGGTTGTTCAGAAACACGAGGAAGAACAGGAACACTGACGGGATCAGCAGTGCCCAGATGATGGCGTGCAGAAAGGCGGAATTGGGGTTTTGAGATACATTCATTATGCCCCGGTCGCCGGCATAGTCCACTATTTCGTGATCCGGCATGTTCGCAGCTCTTTGGAGCTCAACCTCCACTTTACGGCGCATCAACAGGTCATACATGTTTTTGACAATGTTGTATTGACGCTCCAACTCCAGGAACTCCCGCTCCACCAGCGGCATTTCCGAAAACTCCCTGTTGAGTTCATTCAACCGATGCTCCGTATCGCTGATCTGCTGCTCCTTCGTTTCTATGGTGCTGCGCATGCTTTCTATCATGGACGACTTCTTGGTAGCAATGCGCTTTTCCAGCGACAGGATATAGGGATTCTCCGGTGTGGCGTTGGCCAGCAAGATATCGCGCTCCTGGACCACCAGCGACAACCGGCCTGCCAAAGCGTTAAACATCGGCAAGTTATAACCCTTGGATGAAGGCATCACAACGTCATCGAGATTATCTCTCGCCTTTACATATTCGTAAAGATATTGATAGTACTCCAGTTCAATGCGGTGGTTCTTCAGATCGCGGGATTCCGTGTCAATATTGCGCAACAGTCCGGCAATTTTTTCACGAAATGTCATAAACTGGTGCTCCCTCCTGATGGCTTCAAGCCTTATTTCGAGCTCCGTGAGCTCTTCGCCCAAACCCTCTATCTGACCACTGATGAATGCCAGCGTATTCGTTAATATCTGGTTCTTCCTTTCCAGGTTGCTCAGCAGAAACTGCTCAGTAAGCGTATTCAGGTAGTCGCGCTCCTTTTGCCGGTTTTCGCCCTGGCTGGAAATCACAATCATCGAAGTACCATACTCAATCTGCACGTGGGTCCTGTGCAGGTAACGATTGGTGAGGCCATTGATCTCATTGATGACAAATACATACGCATTCCCTTTCAATTGATCGAAGGTGACACCATTCTTCAGGTGGACCGAAAAGGCATATTTTTCATCAGAAATTTCAACGCCAACAGGAAATCTTTTGGGCACACTGAAAGGCCGGAAATCATCTGCCCATAACTCATATTCATTCAGTGATATGAAACGGATGTTGATTTTCTGATAGCGCGGCTGCCAGTGTTCATCATCAAATTCAACAAAAAATGGCGAGTCCTTGTATATTTCTTTATCAACATATTGTTCCTTTTTATAATAGGAAACATCGAAATCAAGCTCCTGAATGATCCGTTTTATCTGGGCAAAAGATTTCAAAAGGGCAATCTGGTTGTCAATGACCTTATTGCTGAGGTAAATCGGGGAGGCTGATATGGGACCTCTTTCCTGAAGCACCTGGGAGTGGCTTTTATCCTCAATCAGTACGGAGGTGCTTAACTGGTACATAGGCACAATGTACCGGTTTTTATTATTGGCGAAAACAAAAGCAATGGCCAGAGCAATCGCAAACAGATACCAGTTCTTGAGGTATTTTTTCAACACCCTTTTGATATCTATTTCCGACTTTACTGAATTGACTGTTTTGCCCATTGCCTAAATCTTATACAAAAGCGGTTTAAATCCCATATAACAAAAACAGGATGGCAGTAGTGAGTGTGACCAGCGTGGACACCATCCCCAGCGAAAAGCTTGGTGTCAGGCCCAGGGCTTTGGCCCTCATCGGCTCCACATAGATCACATCATTTGGAAAAACATAAAACATGTTTTCCCCGATCAACTTGCCACTGGTTAAGTCAACCGAATATACAAAATACTCGCCATCAACCGTTCTGAAAACCTTCACCTCACCCCGGCGGGCGTAATCAGTAAAGCCCCCGGCGAGGGCTATCGCCTCAAAAATGGATATTTTGCTCCTTGTCATGTTAAAATTGCCCTCCGAACGCACTTCTCCCATCACATTGACAACGTTGTTGATCAATCTAACATCCACGCGAATGCGTTCACCCAAAAGCTTTTGGGCTTCCTCTCTCATTACATCATGAGCCTCATCAATGGTATATCCTTCAAGGCGAATCTTTCCCAGGAAA
>SLDN01000112.1 GCA_007125275.1 Bacteroidales bacterium
AGTCCTAAAATGGTCGTTTTGAATATTATGTTCATAATAAAGGGTTCATGGTTACTGGTTACTGGTTCATGGTTACTGGTTCATGGTTACGGGTTCATGGTTACGGGTTCATGGTTACTGGTTCATGGTTACTGGTTCATGGTTACTTGTTACTGGTTACTGGTTACTGGTTATTGGTTATCTGATATCCTTCGGGGCGTAGTCGCACGGCTGTCTCTACACATTTCCCCATTTGCACATTTTCACATTTTCACATTTTCACATCTTCCTCATCTTACTTTAAGTGTAATTACTGCAAATACGGCGAGTATGATTCCTATGATGAAAAAGCGTTGTACGATTTTCGCCTCGTGCAGTCCTTTTATCTGGTAGTGGTGGTGCAGCGGTGCCATTTTAAAGATGCGGCGTCCTGCACCAAAGCGTTTTTTTGTAAACTTGAACCAGCTCACCTGGAGGATTACCGAAAGGCTTTCAATGAAAAAGATGCCACACAATATGGGGATCAGCAGCTCTTTCCGGATGACGATGGCAAAGACGGCGATGATGCCTCCCAATGACAGGCTGCCGGTGTCGCCCATGAATACTTGTGCCGGGAATGAGTTATACCACAGAAAGCCAATACAGGCTCCCACAAAAGCGGCGATAAAGATCACCAGCTCGCCGGTGTGCGGGATATACATTATATTAAGGTAATCGGCGAAGACCATATTGCCCGACACATAGGCCAGGATGCCCAGGGTGACGCCGATGATGGCCGATGTTCCTGTGGCGAGCCCGTCGAGGCCGTCAGTGATGTTTGCACCATTCGATACTGCGGTGATGATCAAAATAACCACCGGGATGAATATCAGAAAGGCCCACCGCTGATAACCCTCGCCGAGGAAGCTCAGCAATTTGGCGTAATCAAACTCATTGTCTTTGAAGAAGGGGATGGTGGTCCTGGTTGATTTCACTGACTCCATCGGGAAGGGCGTGTCTTGTCTTGCAGGACCTTCCAGCTCGAGAATTTCCGTTGTGCTGATAAACTCGAGCGGTGTATCTGTCTTTTCCCGGATCACCACGCCATCGTGAAAAAACAAAGTGGCGCCAACAACGATGCCCAGGGTGATCTGCCCGAGGATCTTGAATTTTCCGTGTAAACCCTGTTTGTCTTTTCTGAATACCTTGATGTAATCGTCGAGGAAGCCAATGATGCCCAACCACACGGTGGTAACCAGCATCAGGATGATGTAGATGTTGTCGAGCCTGGCAAAGAGCAGGCTGGGGATGACGATGGCCGAAATGATGATGATGCCGCCCATGGTAGGAGTGCCTTGCTTCATCATTTGCCCCTCCAGTCCAAGGTCTCTAACTGTTTCGCCTACCTGCTTTCTTTGCAAAAAGTTTATGATGCGTCTGCCCGATATCATTGTAATAAACAGGGAGAATATCAGGGCCATGCCCGCCCTGAAAGAGATATACTGAAACACCCCTGTGCCGGGGATGTCAAAGTTTTGGTCCAGATATTCGAACAGTGTATAAAGCATGCTTTACCTGTTTAATACTTCGTTTAAAATGTCCTTGTCGTCAAAGGGCAGTTTTTCGCCCCTGACTTCCTGGTACTTTTCGTGTCCTTTGCCTGCTATCAGTATGATGTCGCCGGGTGCGGCGGTGATGCAGGCCACCTTGATGGCTTCTTTCCTGCTGGTGATGGCGACATACTTTCTTTCAAGCTCCGGATGATGTTCCAGTCCGGCGATCATGTCGTTGATGATGGCTTCCGGGTCTTCAAAGCGGGGGTTGTCGCTGGTGAAGTAGACATGGTCGCTGTTTTGTGTTGCGATGACAGCCATCTCCGGTCTTTTCGTTTTGTCCCTGTTGCCACCGCAGCCCACGACCGTCAGGATGCGTTGTTTGTCTGTTTTTGTTTCGCGGATGTTTTGCAGCACGTTGCGCAATGCATCCGGTGTGTGGGCATAATCAACGATTCCGGTGATGTTTTGCCCGCCCCGCACCAGCTCAAAACGTCCTGCAGGCGGTTCACAGCCGCTGATGGCAGCCAGCAGCTCATCCTGGTCTTTGCCCAGCAAGCGGCCTGTGGCGTAAACAGCCAGAATATTGTAGGCGTTAAACTTGCCGGACAGCCTGCTCCAGAACTCTTTGTCGTCAACCAGCAACTGCAACCCCCCGAAATTGTTTTCGAGCAATTTGCCCTTGAAGTCAGCCATCGCCCGCAAGCTGTAGGTTGTGACCTTCGACCTGCTGTTTTGCGTGATGATCATTCCGTTCTTGTCGTCGAGGTTGGTGACAGAAAAAGCCTTGTCATCCAGTTCTTTGAAAAGCATTTGCTTCGCTTTTATGTATTCTCTGAAGCTTTTGTGATAATCGAGGTGGTCGTGTGAGATGTTGGTAAAAACGGCTCCGCTGAAGTGGACTGCCTCAGTGCGTTTTTGTGTGAGTGCGTGCGAGCTGACTTCCATAAAAGCATACTCACATCCTGCCTCCACCATGTCGCTCAGCAGCTTGTTTGTGGTGAGCACATCGGGGGTGGTGTATTGGGTTTTCAGTGTTTTGCCTGCTACGCAATTGCCGATGGTCGATATCATTCCGCATTGATGTCCCAGCCGGGTAAATGCATCATAGAGCATATTGACAATGGTGGTCTTGCCGTTGGTGCCGGTAACACCGACGAGTATGAGCTTTTTTGACGGGTGGTCATAGAAGTTGGCGGCTGCCATGCCGAGGGCTTTGGCAGAATCATCAACCACAAGGTAGCAGATGTGTTGCTGTCTGTTTTCGGGCATCCTTTCGCACAGCACGGCCGTTGCTCCTTTCTCAATGGCCTGATCGATATGCAGGTGGCCGTCGGTGGTGATGCCCCTGACGGCAGCAAACAGGGCTCCGGGCACCACCTGCCTGGAGTCTGAAACCACAGCGCAAATGTCAGTGCTGCTGTCGCCTGCCAGCTCTTGAACATTGATTTGATATATTATTTCCTTCAACAACATTCCATAATCATTTTACGATAATTCCAGAAGCACTGTGCTTCCTTCCCTTATGCGCGTGCCTGGTCGCATGCTTTGTTTTCTTACGATGCCCCTGCCTGTAAAACGCACCCTGAGGCCGGCATTTTCCATTACATAAATGGCGTCACGGAGGCTCATCCCCACCACTTCAGGAACCAGGTTTTCGATAAATTCCGTTTCATTAAAGTAGATGGTGTCATCCACGGCTCTACCTGATGCAAATACACTTTGTGGTTCTCCATGCATGGTGGCATTCAGGGCAGTATAGATATGCAACAGGTCGTCGCGGTGGGCATTTCGGAAGTGTGGCAGGGCGGCCATGACAGGCGTGTGCTCCTGCGGTTCAGGCAAAAACATCTGTGCAGCAAAGACTTTATCGGCAATTTCCCTGAAAGCCGGGGCCGCCACCGAGCTGCCATGGTATACGAAACCCTGGGGGTCGTTGATCACGATGATGCAGCTAAAAACAGGGTTGTCGGCCGGGAAGTATCCGGCAAAGGATGCCTGGTAGCTGACGCCGCTCTCGGTCCTGTAGCCGCGATGTGTTTGTGCCACCAGGGCCGTGCCGGTTTTTCCTGCGATCTGGTATGCATTGGTTCTGATGTTGGATGCGGTGCCGTTCTCCACCACATCAACGAGCATGTCGCGGGCATAGGCAATGGTTCTTGCGGAGGCCACAGACCGGTGCAGCACCTCAGGGCTGAACCGATTCACCGTGCGGCCCGATTGGCGTATCTCTGTGACGAACATCGGCTTCATCATCTTGCCGTTGTTGGCGATGGCATTGTAAAAGCTGAGGAGCTGCAAGGGGGTGAGTGCCACCTCGTAGCCTATGGCCATCCAGGGAAGTGAAACCCTTGACCAGCCCTCACTGCCTGCATCACGGATGGTGGGTGTGCCTTCTCCGGTGATCTCCAGCCCCAGCTGTTCGTTGAGTCTCATTCGCTTAAGGCCGTCAACAAAAGCCTGCGGGTTATTCTTGTATGCATCATAAATGATTCTTGAGATGCCTACATTTGACGAAAGGCTGAAGGCTTCTTTAACGCTGATGACTCCGTGAGCCTTATCTTCAGAGTCCCGCATCGTACGGCCATAATAATTGATTCGTCCATTGCCGGTATCGATCGTATCATCAGGTGTAATGTGTCCGTCTTCGAGGGCTACCATTATTACAGGTAGTTTAAAAGTTGAACCCGGCTCGGCACTGTACCCGATGGCAAAGTTATAGGCCTCTTCGTAGGTGCCACTGCTTTCGCTGTACATCAGGTTGGAGATGGCTTTTATTTTGCCCGTTTCTACTTCCATTACGATGGCCGTGCCGTGAGCTGCTCTGTAGCGCTTCATTTGCTTGAGCAATGCTTTTTCTGTAATGTCCTGTATGGGGATGTTGATGGTGGTGATCAGGTCTTTGCCGTTTTTGGGGTCGATCTCGTGGCGATCGTTAACGGGCATCCAGGCACCGCCACTGATGCGTTGCATTAGTTGCTGGCCTTCAATGCCTTCAAGACTTTCACGATAGGCGCCTTCGAGGCCTACGTATACCCCCTCACGTTCATAGCCGATGGTGCGCGCGGCCATGGTGCGGTAAGGCATTTCTCTCCTGGTGCGCGGCACCTCGATGATGCCGCCACGGAAACGCCCAAGCCTGAACAGTGGAAATTGACGCAACGTCATTAACTCACTGTGACTCACGTTTCGCTTCACCAGATAATAACGGTTCTGGTTCTGCCTGGCACTGACAAGGGCCGAACGGTATTGTCCGGCTGTGCGGTCTCTAAACAGGCGTGAGAGATATAATGCCAGTGAGTCGACATTGGCATAAAACAGCTCGTCAGACGCTACCTTGCTGCTCATGTCCATCCTGATCTCATAAATGGGAACGCTCGTGGCCAGCAATCGTCCGTCGTCAGCGCATATATCTCCTCTGGCAGCGTCAATGCTAATGTATTGCATTGTATTTGCACGTGCAATCTGGCGCCAGTGATCACCCTCCACAAACTGTATGTAGACAACCTTGCCGATGATCATCAGGCCCCCAAGCACCATCAGAAAATAAACCTGACGCATCCTGATTAATATGTTGCTCCTTTCATCCATTTAAATTGTTGTTTTGCTGTTCCTCTTTGCGCAGCTTGCGTTGGCGTCATGTTTAAAAAAGCCTATGCCAAAATCGCTCATTTCGCGAATTGTCATAGATGAGCTTTGGCGGCTCAGTGGGCTCAATAAAGCCTCTGCTTTGGAGCCTTTGAGCCAGCTCTGACCTGTTGGTCAGGTACATATATTGTGATTTTGTTTGGATATAGTTGATGCGCAGTTCTGTCATTTCGCGTCTCAGCAGGTCAGCCTCCCGTGCTTTTTTCTCAGCGTAATAAGTGTTGAATATCAGGAAGAGAGCAAGCCCCGACAAGTACATGATAAAGGGGATGGCCCCTGCTGTGGTGTTTCTAGTGATGAGACTGCCATCCAGCAATTCTGAAACAATGCGGCCCGGAGAGAATGGGTCCGGTTCCTTTTTGGTTTTTTTCTTCTTTTTGAATTGGTTCGCAGTCATTATTTGATCAGTTTTTTTGAGCAATCCTTAACCTGGCGCTTCTTGCCCTGCTATTTTGCTTGATTTCTTTTTCTGATGCCGTTACAACCTTCGACATCTGCTTGAATAGTGTGCTGTAGTTGCCGTA